>NZ_QXDL01000159.1:0-9807 GCF_003574345.1 Calidithermus terrae | reverse complement strand
CAGCCAGCCCGCAGGTCGCGCAGGAAGGCGGCGCGGTCTTGGGGGGTGGGGTGGCGCAGGCGGGTGTAGCGCTCGGTGAGGTGGCGCAGGTGGTGCTGGGCGAGCTGGGCCGGGCGGTAGCGCTGGCGCCAGAAGTAGGTGAGGAGGTTGAGGGCGGCGGTGAGGGCGCAGATGAGGGCGCCGCCGAGCAGGCTGGTGAGGAAGGAGCCCTCGTGCTGGAACTCCATCAGGGTGAAGCCGCCCAGGAAGTGTACCGGCGCGTGGTTGCGGTACAGCAGGGCGAAACAGCGGAGGTGGGTGGAGAGGGGGGTCTTGGGCATAGCGGGTCTTGCTTTGCAAGTATAGGCGATCGGACGAAGGGCACCGGGTCATTCGCCCCTTCGGGCGCTTGGCCGAATTGCCCGGCGGGTACAATCGGGTGCGTGATCCGCGCCATCCTCTTCGACCTCGACGGCACCCTGCACGACCGCCAGCGCTCGGTGAGCGGCCTGGCCCGCTCGCAGCACGAGCGCTTCCCCGAGCTGCAGGCGGTGGAGGCGGGGCGCTGGCTCGAGCGCTTCCTGCACTTCGACGCGCGCGGCTACGTGCCCAAGGCCGAGGTGTACCCCGCGCTGCTGGCCGAGCTGGGGCTCCCCGGCTCGCTGGCCCAGCCCCTCACCGAGGACTACTGGGCGCGCTACAACGACTTCGCGCTCGGCTTCGCCGGGCTCGAGGAGGTCCTGGGCACGCTGCGCGGGCAGGGCTACCGCCTGGGCGTCGTCACCAACGGCTCCACCCGGACGCAGACGGGCAAGCTGCGGGCGCTGGGCATCGAGGGGTACTTCGAAGGGGTCGTCGTCTCCGAGGCGGCGGGGGCCAGCAAGCCGCAGGCGCGCATCTACGAGGTCGCGCTCGAGCGAGTAGGCGCGGTCGCCGAGGAGGCCGTGTTCGTGGGCGATCACCCCGAGAACGACGTGGCGGGCCCGCAGCGCCTGGGGATGCGGGCGGTGTGGTTGCGTGACGACTACTGGGGCGAGCCCGAACGCCCCGACGCGGTGATCGAGGGGCTGGAGGCGCTGCCCGGCCTCATCGCGCGCTGGAACCCTCCCGCTTGAGCCGGTCGAAGAACTTCTTACGGAACTTGCCCACCTTGGGCGCGACCACGAAGGCGCAGTAGGGCTGGTAGGGGTGCTTCTTGAAGTACTCCTGGTGGTAGTCCTCGGCGGGGTAAAACACCTCGAAGGGCTTGAGCTCGGTCACGACGGGGTCGTCCCAGACCCCCTCGGCCGCGAGCTCGGCCATCACCGCTTCGGCGGCGGCCTTCTGCTGGGGGGAGTGGTAGAAGATCACCGAGCGGTACTGCGGCCCCACGTCGTTGCCCTGGCGGCCGGGGGTGGTGGGGTCGTGGACGGTGAAGAAGACCTCGAGCAGCTCCCGGTAGCTCACCGCCGCGGGGTCGAAGGTCACCTGCACCACCTCGGCGTGGCCGGTCTGCTTGCCGCAGACCTGCTCGTAGGTGGGGTTCGCCACGTGCCCGCCGCTGTAGCCCGAGACCACGTCCACAACGCCCCTCAGCTCGTCGTAGACGGCCTCGAGGCACCAGAAACAGCCGCCGCCCAGCGTCGCGACCTCGTAGGAAGGGTTCATGACCCCATCTTGGGGCCTGGGGCCGTTCGGCTGGGTAAGGTATCCGACCATTGGCCGTCCCCTCCCGAGCCTCGGGAGGGGCAAGGAGGACGGAGGCGGCGGCGCGGGCTCGCCTCTTGCCCTCCGACGGGCCCACGCCGGCGCTGCTCAGGCGCTGGGCTGGGGCTGGGCCGCGGCCTGCGCCAGCACCCGCTGGGCGGCCTCGAGCACCCGGTCCTTCGACTCCAGCCCGTTGGTGCCGCCCAGGATCCACCAGCGCAGCCGCAGGGTGAGGCTGTCGGGGGCGATGGCCGCGACGAGCACTTGGGGCGGGGGCTCGTGCAGCACGCCGGGCACGCGGCGCACGGCCTCGAGCAGCGCCGGCCGCACCCGCTCCAGCGCCACCCCCTTGAGGTTGACATCTACCTCGAGGCGGCGGTTCTGGTAGGGGCGGCGCACCACCACCGACTCGGTGAAGAGGGTGGCGTTGGGGATGATCACGGTCTCGCCCTCGTCGCTGCGGATGCGGGTGGCGCGGGTCTGGATGTCCTCGACGCGGCCCTCGTAGCCCTTGACCTGGATGCGGTCGCCCAGGCTGAAGGGCTGGGTCAGCAGCAGCAGGATCCCGGCCAGGAAGTTCTGGAAGATGTCGCGGAAGGCGAAGCCCACCGCCACGCTGGTGACCCCCAGGAGCTGCACCAAATCGCCCACGCTCAGCGAGGGCACCACCAAGGACAGCGAGAGGAAGACCCCCGCCGTGACGACGACCCAGGAGGCCAGGCGGCTGAGCACGTAGCTGAGGTTCTGGGCGTTGCGGTGCCCCGAGAGCAGGCGCCCGATGATCTTGGGCACCAGCCTCGAGATCAGCACGAACGCCGTCAGGACCAGCAGCCCGACCAGGATGTTGGGCAGGTTGGCGACGAGGGAGGCCAGGAGGGTGTGGGCCCGTTTGAGCGCCAGCGAGAAGTCGACCATGAGCGCACCTCACCCCCAGGAGTGCGCCTCCTGGATGAAGCGCAGCTTTGCATAAGCAGAGTCTGGGCTGAGTCTTCCGGCTTCTCAAGGGAGCCTAAACGGGCGTGCGGGGGGTGGAAATCCGCCCGGAGCGCCATGGCTGCGCCGGCCGGCGGGCGATGCCCGGCCTGTGGTAGCGTGAGCCGTCATGAGCACACGCCCCGACGTGCACAGCGGCTTGGGCCTGGAGGCCTACGTCCAGGGCATGGCCCGCTCCAAGGGCGACAAGGCCCGCATGCTGCCCCACGTGCGGCCCGGGCGCATCCTCGAGCTCGGCTGCGGCAGCGGCGCGGTGCTCGAGCTGCTGCGCGGCTTCTCGCCCGCCTCCGAGCTGGTGGGCATCGACCTCTCGGCCAAGCTGCTGGGGGTCGCGGCCCGCAGCCTCCAGGGCGCCGCCCGCCTGCGCCGGCGCGACCTCTTCGCCCTGGCCCACGACCCCGGCCTGCTGGGGGAAGGGCCCTTCGACACCGTGATCCTCTGCTCGACCCTGCACGAGCTGGCGACCTTTGCCCTCGAGCACCCCGAGCGCTTCCCCGGCCACCCCGAAGGCCCCATGGCCGAGGCCGCCGCCCGGATCTTCGGCCTCGCCCGCGCCCTCCTCGCCGAGGGCGGCGTGCTGGTCGTGCGCGACGGGGTGCAGCCCGAGCGCCGCCCGCTGCGCCTGCGCTTCCGCAGCCCCGAGCTCGAGGAGCGCTTCTGGCGCTTCGCCGACGACTTCCGCCCCTTCACCCTCGAGTTCAGCGTCTCCGACGGGCTCTACACCCTGCCCTCCGACCACCTCTACGAGTTCGCCACCAAGTACTTCTACGAGACCAACTGGCACGTCGAGGTCGGCGAATACTTCGGCTGGGCCAGCGGCCGCCAGCTCGAGGCCCTGCTGCGCCAAGCCGGCCTCGAGCCCGTCCACCGCGAGGCCTACACCATCCCCTTCCTGGCCGAAAAGTGGGCAGCCGACCTCGAAGTCAGCGACCTCGAGGGAAGGCCCTACACGCTGCCTTCAACGCAAATCCTGGTAGCACGGAAGGGATGAGGGAAGAGCCCTCAGCCGTCAGCGGAAGGTCCGTGGCCCGTGGCTCGTGGTGTGCCCCACCCCGTCCCTCCCCACGCGCGGGGAGGGTTTATCCCCCCAACCCCCCTTGCTAAGGGGGGAACCAGGCGTCTTGCGTTTTGCGTTTGGCGTTTGGCGTCTTGCGTACGACGTACGACGTACGACCCGCACCCCACGTACGACCCACGCTCAGCTATCGGCCCTCGACCCTCCCTCAAGGATTCCGCACCGAGAACGTATCGCACCTTTCCGGGTCCCCGCTCTCGAAGCCGGTGCGGAACCAGCGCACCCGCTGCGCGGAGGAGCCGTGGGTGAAGGCGTCGGGGACCACGTAGCCCTGGGAGCGGCGCTGGAGGTTGTCGTCGCCGATGGCCGTGGCGGCGCCGATGGCCTCCTCGGGGTCGCCGAAGTCGAGCAGGCCGCGGCGGTTGGCGTAGTGGCCCCAGACCCCGGCGAAGCAGTCGGCCTGGAGCTCGAGCCGCACCGACAGCGCGTTGGCGGTGGCCGGGTCGGAGCGGGCGCGGCGCTGGGCGACCTGGTCCATGATGCCCAGCAGGTTCTGCACGTGGTGGCCTACCTCGTGGGCGATGACGTAGGCGGCGGCGAAGTCGCCGGAGACGCCGAAGTTCTGGGCCAGGCGGTCGAAGAAGGTGCTGTCGAGGTAGACCCGCGCGTCGCGGCCGCAGTAGAAGGGCCCGACCGCCGAACTGGCGCTGCCGCAGGCCGAGCTCACCGCCCCGCTGTAGAGCACCAGGCGCGGGGGCTCGTACTGCTGGCCGCTGCGCTCGAAGAGGGTGCTCCAGGTGTCCTCGAGGTCGCCCAGCACCGAGCGCACGAAGCGGCTGTCGGGGTCGTCGGCGGCGGGGGCCTCTTGGGTCTGGGTGGGGGCTCTGCCCTGGATCTGGTTGAGCACGTCGAGCGGGTTGGCCCCGAAGAGCAGGCTGCCCAGCAGCAACAGCAGAACTCCCCCCAGCCCCAGCCCGGCCGGGCCGCCCGGCAGCATCGGGCCGCGGCCCCGCCTATCCTCCACGTTGCCGCTCTGGCGCATCTGTCCCCACTTCATACCGACCTCCTGCCGCCCAGCTAAGCAGCCGATGCTTAGCCTTCGCGTACGGCGGGCTGAGAGGGGGCTGAGGGGGTCAGGTGCCGCGGGCGCTGAGGAAAGCCTCGGCCTCGAGGCGGCTGGGCAGCGAGGACTGCGCGCCCGGCTTGGTGACGGCCAGCGCCCCGGCCGCCGCGCCGAGCCGGACGGCCTCCGCCAGGCTCTTCCCCTCGCCCAGCGCCACGGCCAGCGCGCCGATGAAGGCGTCGCCGGCGGCGGTGGTGTCCACCGCGCGCACCTCGAAGGCGGGTTGGTAGCCCTCGCCCTCGGGGCTCGCCCACACCGCCCCCTGCCGCCCCAGGGTCACGACCACGGTGGGGCAGCGCTCGCGCAGGGCCCGGGCGGCCTCGAGGCCGAGTCCGGGGGAGTCCACGGCCAGCCCGCAGTAGGCGTGGGCCTCGCTCTCGTTGACCACCAGGAGGTCGAAGAGGGCCAAGTCGGCGGGGGCGAGGGGCAGGGCGGGGGCGGCGTTGAGGATCACCCTCGCGCCGCTCTCGCGACCGATGCGGGCCGCCCGGCGCACGGTGTCGAGGGGGACCTCGAGCTGCAGCACCACCACCGAGGCCCCCTCGAACTCGATGGGGGAGAGGTGCTCGGGCTTGAGCCTCGAGTTGGCCCCCGGCGAGACGATGATGGCGTTCTGCCCCTCCTTGTCCACGCTGATGAAGGCCACCCCGGTGGGCGAGTTGATGCACAGCGTGGCGTTGACGTTGATGCCCTGGGCCTTGAGGTGGGCCTTGATGCGCTCGCCGAAGCCGTCGTTGCCCACCCGCCCGATCATGCGCACCTTCCCGCCCATGCGCAGCGCCGCCACCGCCTGGTTGGCCCCCTTGCCGCCGAAGTGGCTCTCGTAGTCCGAGCCCAGCAGGGTTTCCCCCGGCACGGGGTGGCGGGGGACCTTGACCACGAGGTCCATGTTGAGGCTGCCGACGACGACGATGCTCATAGGAACAGCTTAAGGGGGCGGGCGTTCGGCGTCGTACGTCGTACGTAAAACGCGAAACGCAAGACGCGAAACGCAAAACGCATGTCCTACGTCTTACGCCGTACGCCTCGGCCCTGGACCCTCGGCCCTCGACAACCAAGCGCTATGAGCCGGCGGTTGGTGGCTGAAAGCTGACGGCTAGCTGTACCGCCCGATGCGCTCGAGCAGCAGCTCGTAGAAACCTTCGGCGTTGACTTCGAGGCCCACCTCGCAGTTGGGGGCTTTGCCGGTGACGCGCCAGTAGTCGCAGACCGTGCGGCCGAAGGCCAGGCCCTCGTTGGCTTCGATCTCGACGTGGTAGTGGCCGGTTTTGAAGAGCGCGGGCTCGAGCAAGTAGGCCACGGCGCAGGCGTCGTGGATGGGGGCGCCGGGGAAGCCGTAGCGCTGCTGGTGGTGGATCTGGAAGAACTCGAGCAGCTCGGCGGTGAAGGCCCCGGCGCGCGTGCTGAGGGCGCGGAAGCGGGCCACCCGCTCGGGCGTGGCGGGGGTCTGGTGGGTGAGGTTGAGGCCCATCATCACCAGCGGGACCCCGGCCTCGAAGACGATCTTGGCGGCGTGGGGGTCGCAGAGGATGTTGAACTCGGCGCTGGGGCTCCAGTTGCCGACGTCGATGGAGCCGCCCATCAGCACGACCTCGCGGATGGCCGGGACGATGCGCGGCTCGAGCCGCATCGCCAGGGCGAGGTTGGTCAAGGCGCCCACCGGCACCAGCGTGACCTCGCCGGGGTGGGCCAGCACGCTCTCGATGATGAAGTGCACGGCGTGCTTGTCCCGGGGCTGCTGGCGGGGCTGGGGCAGGGCGGGGCCCTCGAGGCCCGAGATGCCGTGGACCGCCTCGGCGCTGATGCGGTCGCGCACCAGCGGGCGGTCGGCGCCGGGGTAGACCCCTACGCTCGTGCCGATGACCTCCTGCACCACCAGCGCGTTGCGGGTGGTGCGCTCCAGGCCCACGTTGCCGTAGGTGGTGGTGATGCCCAGCACCTCGAGCTCGGGGCTCGCCAGGGCCAGCATGATCGCGACGGCGTCGTCGTGGCCGGGGTCGCAGTCGAGGATGATCTTCCGGGGCACGGGAGACAGTTTACCGTGGTCGTGCGCTGTGCGCCGAACGCGAGACGCAAGACGCCAAACGCGAAACGCTAAAGGCACGTCCTACGTCGTACGTCGTACGCCTTGGCCCCCGGCCCTCGACAGACCGCGTGCCTCCCTCTGACGGCCGACCGCTTGCCGCTGCGTCCCCTCGCCTTCGGCTAAGCTAGGCTCATGTCCGAAATCAAGCCGCCTACTGCCAAGCGCATTCCGCACCCCCACACTGCCCACGGCGATACCCGGTCCGACGACTATTACTGGCTCAACGACCGCGAAAACCCCGAGGTCATCGCGCACCTCGAGGCCGAGAACGCCTACCTCGAGGCGGTCATGGGGCCCCTGGAGCCCTTCCGGGAGCAGCTTTACCGGGAGATGCTCGGGCGCATCCAGCAGACCGACCTCGAGGTGCCCGTGCAGCACGGGCCGTACTTCTACTACGCGCGCACCGAGGAGGGGAAGCAGTACCGGATCCACTGCCGCAAGCGGGCGGCCTCGCGGGGGGAGCTCGAGGCCGCGCCCGAGGAGGTGATCCTCGACCTCAACGCGCTGGCCGAGGGCAAGAGCTACCTCAGCGTGAGCGTGCTCAAGCCCAGCCCCGACCACCGGCTGCTGGCCTACCTGCAGAACGAGGACGGCTCCGACCGCTACACCCTCTACGTCAAGGACCTCCAGACCGGCGAGCTGCTCCCCGACCGGGTGGAGGACGTCTACCTGCACCAGAGCCTCGAGTGGGACGCCACGGGCGAGTACCTCTTCTTCACCCGCGTGGACGAGACCCAGCGGCCGTGCTACCTCTACCGCCACCGGCTCGGCAGCCCCGAGCAGACCCTGCTCTACCAGGAGCCCGACGAGACCTTCCGGCTCAGGCTCTACAAGTCGGCCAGCGGGCGCTTCCTCTTCGCCGCCTCCACCAGCACCCTCACCGACGAGGTGCGCTACCTCGAGGCCCTCCAGCCCGAGGGCGAGTGGCACGTCTTCACGCCCCGGCAGCGCGGGGTGAAGTACAGCCTCGAGCACCAGGGCCAGCACTTCCTGCTGCTCACCAACCAGGACGCGCTCAACTTCAAACTGCTCAGCGCCCCCCTCCTCAGCCCCTCGCCCGACCACTGGCACGAGATGCTGCCCCACGACCCCGGCGTCTACCTCCAGGGGGTGCTGCCCTTCGCCCACCACCTGCTGGTCTACGGGCGGCAGGGGGGCTCCACGCAGGTCTGGGTGTGGGACCTCATCCACGGCACCTACCGCCGCCTGGAGTGGCCCGAGCCCGTCTACACCGTGGCGCCCGCCGACAACCGCGAGTACGCCACCGACCGCGCGCTCGTCAGCTTCCAGTCGCTCGTCACGCCGCGCAAGGTGCTCGAGCTCGACCTGAACACCCTGCAGACCACCCTGCTCAAGCAGGACGAGGTGCTCGGCGGCTACGACCCCGCCGAGTACGCGCAGGAGCGGCTGTGGGCCACCGCCCGCGACGGGGTGCGCGTGCCCGTCTCGCTGGTGTACAAGCGCTCGACCGCCCTGCCCGCCCCGCTCTACCTCTACGCCTACGGCTCCTACGGCATCAGCATCGACCCCACCTTCAGCCCTACCCGCCTGGTGCTCCTCGAGCGCGGCGTGGTCTTCGCCATCGCCCACGTCCGGGGCGGGGCCGAGATGGGCCGCGGCTGGTACGAGGACGGCAAGCTGCTGAAGAAGAAGAACACCTTCACCGACTTCATCGACTGCGCCCTGCACCTGGTGGAGGAGGGCTACACCACGCCCGAGCGCCTGATGGCCGTGGGCGGCAGCGCCGGGGGCCTGCTGATGGGCGCGGTCGTCAACCTCCGCCCCGACCTCTTCCGCGCGGTGGCGGCCCACGTGCCCTTCGTGGACGTGATCACCACCATGTCCGACCCCTCCATCCCCCTTACCACCCTCGAGTACGACGAGTGGGGCAACCCCGCCGACCCCGAGTTCTACGCCTACATGAAGTCCTACAGCCCCTACGACAACGTCGAGGCCAAGGCCTACCCCCACCTTCTGGTCACGGCCGGCATCAACGACCCCCGCGTGGGCTACTGGGAGCCCGCCAAGTGGGTCGCCCGCCTGCGCGAGCTCAAGACCGACGCCAACACCCTGCTGCTCAAGACCCACATGGGCGCGGGCCACGGCGGCAGCTCGGGCCGCTACGACCGGCTGAAGGAGGTGGCGCTCGAGTACGCGTTCCTCCTGGATAAGGTGGGGTTGCGGGATTAGGGGTCGATGGCCGATAGCCGGGCGCGGGTCGTACGCAATACGCCAAACGCAAAACGCAAGGCGCAAGGCGTACGACGTACGACGTACGACGTACGACGCCTTGGCCCTCGACGGACTACGAGCCACGGGACACGAGCTGATGGCTGACGGCTTATCGCCCTAAACCCGCACCGCGATCACCGGTACCAGCATTTCCTCCGCGCTCCAGCCGCCGTGGGAGCCGCCGTCGGGGCCGGGTGAGGCGGTGGGGTGCCAGAGCCAGCGGAAGCTCCGCTTGCCCCGGGGTACGGCGATGAGGTCGCCGGTGCGGGCGCGGAAGGGCTCGAGGGCGGGGGGGCCGCCGAACAGGCCGCGTTCCCAGGCCTGGGCGCTGGGGAGGCACTGGGCGAGGGGCTCGAGGTGCTCCGTCAGTTCCCGCAGCCGCTCGGTGCGGAAGTAGCGGGCGCGCACCTCGCCCGCGGGGGCGTCGGCGAGGAGCTCCATGAGGCGTGCGTCCTGCTGGGGGTAGAGGGCCTGGGCCGCGTCGAGCTCGTGCTGGCCGTGGTCGGCGCTGAGGACCAGGAGGGTTTTGCCGTCGCGGGGGAGCTTTCGCAGGAGCCTCGAGAACATCCCGTCCACGGCGGCCGCCTCGTCGGCGGCCTGGGGGCTTTGGGGGCCGTAGCGGTGGCAGACGGCGTCGTAGCCGGGCCAGTAGGCCACGGCGTAGCGCGGGCCGGGGCCCTGCAGGGTGGGGGG
>NZ_QXDL01000158.1:0-9984 GCF_003574345.1 Calidithermus terrae | reverse complement strand
AGTGGACGCCCTTGTACTCCGGCAGCTCGGCCCGTATCTCGGGCAGATACCTCTTCTGTTCGTAGAAGCCGACAGCCCTCCCGGCCTTCTTGTAGGCATCTCTACGCTCCTGCAGGGCCGCGTTGTAGAGGTGGCGGCACAGCGAGAGGGTGCGCTCCAGGTCTTTTTGCTGGGGCGGGGTGGGGTACAGGCGGTACTTGAACGCCTTCTTGTGGGTGGTAGGCTCGATGCGCGTCACCTCCTATCCAGGTGATGCCGGGCTCGGGGTGCTGCAACACTGCCGGGCCGTTTCTGTGTACAACATAGCATATCCGCTCTGCTACTCACCATGTTGTGTGTCCCTTCGGTGGACGTGGGGGGTCCATGTATCCCCGGTTTGAAGAACCGGGGGATTATAGCCCCCCACACCCCCCTTTTCTTCTAAGGAGTCTGACCGCGGCGAGCATATCCGCCCGGCTCGAGCCGGGTCAAGCCGGGAAGGGTTAAGCCTCGGCGTCGGTACAAGCAACCCTCACGGGGCTACAATCTGGCTCGAGCCCACCCAAACACGGGCCAGTGGGCAGTTTCACGCGGCCAATTGGCTTTAGTCATCGGCTTTCCAGGGCGGCGGCGGGCCCGGCCGGCGCTACGGGCGCAGGGCGCCAGCATTGATTCTTTTGCAGATTGGCCTATAAACTGGCCCTGTACCCACAACACATCCCCGATGGGCTCCAGGCTCACAGCGCGGGACTAGGGGTACACGTAGAGGAGGCCATTTCATGGCGAAAATCAGGCTGGAGAACATCTACAAGCGCTACAGCGCCAAGGTCATGGCGGTCAAGGACTTCAACCTCGAGACCGAGGACGGGGAGTTCGTGGTGTTCGTCGGGCCCTCGGGCTGCGGCAAGACCACCACGCTGCGCATGATCGCGGGCCTGGAGGACATCACCGAGGGCCGGCTGTACATCGGGGAGCGGCTGGTCAACGACGTGCCGCCCAAGGACCGCGACATCGCCATGGTCTTCCAGAACTACGCGCTCTACCCCCACATGAACGTCTACGACAACATGGCCTTCGGCCTCAAGCTGCGCCGGGTGCCCAAGGACGAGATCGACCGGCGGGTCAAGGAGGCGGCGCGCATCATCAAGATCGACCACCTGTTGCACCGCAAGCCCCGCGAGCTCTCGGGCGGGCAGCGCCAGCGCGTGGCGATGGGCCGCGCCATCGTGCGCGAGCCCAAGGTCTTCCTCTTCGACGAGCCCCTGTCCAACCTCGACGCCAAGCTGCGCGTGGAGATGCGCGCGGAGATCGCCAAGCTCACCCGCCGCCTGGGCGTGACCACCGTCTACGTGACCCACGACCAGGTGGAGGCCATGACCCTGGGCCACCGCATCGTGGTGATGAAGGACGGCGAGATCCAGCAGACCGACACCCCGCTCAACCTCTACGACTTCCCCGAGAACAAGTTCGTGGCCGGCTTCATCGGCTCGCCCTCCATGAACTTCATCCGGGCCCGCGTCGAGAGCCAGGGAACCGACACCTACTTCGTCATCGAGGGGCAGCGCATCAAGGCCAACGCCACCCTGGCGGCCAACCTCAAGGCCTACAACGGCAAGGAGGTCTGGATGGGCATCCGCCCCGAGCACATCGGCCTGCGCGGCTGGACCAGCATCCCCGAGGACAACAACGTCATCAAAGGCAGGGTCGAGGTCGTGGAGCCGCTGGGCGCCGACACCGAGATCCACGCCGAGGTCGGGGGCGCGATGGTCACGGCCAAGGTGGACGGGCACGCCATGGTGCTCCCCAGCGACACCGTGGACCTTCTCATCGACACCAGCAAGCTGCACGCCTTCGAGACCGAGGGCAACGAGAAGGCCATCGGGCACGCCACGGTCAAGGATAGCCGCAGCGCCGCCAAGGTCTGAGCGTTTCCACCTCCGGGGGGCGGGCCGCATGGCCCGCCCTTTTTACGGGAATGGCATGTCGGGCGACGGGGGTGGGCGTCGTACGTCCTACGCCGTACGCAAAACGCCAAACGCGAGACGCCTTGGCCCTCGGCCCTAGACCCTCGGCAAGCCACGAGCCACAGGCTGACGGCTGATAGCTGACCGCTTCCCTCCTTCCCCTGTCCCTCCCGCACCCTCTTGCATATGATTGGGAGGTGAACTCTCGACGCCCCTTCGTCATCGGCATCGCCGGGGGGACCGGCAGTGGGAAGAGCACCGTGGCCGACGCGGTCGTGGCTGCGGCGCTTCCTGCTCGTGTGGCGGTGCTGCCGATGGACAACTACTACAAAGACCAGTCCGACCTGCCTTTTGACGCACGCACGCACGTCAACTACGACCACCCCGACGCCTTCGACCTCGAGCTCTACCTCGCGCACATCGCCCAGATCCGGCGGGGGCGGGCCATCGAGATGCCCATGTACTCCTTCGAGGAGTACACCCGCCTGCTCGAGACCGTCCGGGTCGAGCCCGCGCCGGTGGTGGTGCTCGAGGGCATCCTGGTGCTGTTCAACGAGCGCCTGCGCGAGCTGATGGACCTGCGCATCTTCGTGGACGCCGACCCTGACGTGCGCTTCATCCGGCGGCTGCAGCGCGACATCCTCGAGCGCGGCCGCACCGTCGAGAGCGTGGTCGAGCAGTACATGGAGCAGGTGCGGCCCATGCACCTCTCCTTCGTCGAGCCCTCCAAGCGCTACGCCGACGTGATCATCCCCCACGGGGGCAAGAACAGCCCGGCCCTGGACATGCTCACCGCCCGCATCCACAGCCTCCTGGCCGCCGGAGGCGTCGCATGAGCCCGCAGGGCGTGCTGCGCGCCGTCATCGCGCTGGCGGCGCTCCTCTCGCTGCCCGCGCTGTTGCCCCGCCTGCAGGCCGAGCGCCCCGGGCCGGTGGTGCTGGTGGTGGACGGCCCCGACGTCAACGAGGAGGCCCGCGCGGCCAACATTCCCTTCGAGGAGCAACTGGCGAAGTACAAGGCGCTGGGGGTGGCGGGGGTGGCGATCTACGAGCGGGGCCTGAGCGGCTGGGCCGAGCAGGGCGTCGCCCGCTACTACAGCGGCGCCGACCTCAACCTGCGCTACCCCCAGGCGGGGTTCCGCGAGGGCTGGTACTACTTCAGCGGCCCCGACTGGCTCATCGCCCAGATCCGGCGCAACTGGACCATCCGGCTGCAGACCCTCGAGTTCGCGGGCACCACCTGGTACGGCGCCCCGGTCAACGTGGGCGGCTTCCCCACCGGCTACGACCCGGCGCTGCTCGAGCGGCTGAAGGCGGAGGGCTACTACATCGTCTACCGGCCCTACAACCACCCCTACCGCACCTACGCCCCCGAGGCCATCCCGCCCCAGGCCGACGCCCTGGTCTTCGCCGGGGTGGACGTGCCGGGCAACCCCAAGAAGCTGGGCGAGGCCAGGGCGATGGTGGCGGGCAGGCCCGTCGGCTGGATCGAGGGCACCCCGCAGGAGGGCTTCTCGAGGCTGACCGCCGCCTCGCCGGTGCTGAGGCTCTTCTCCATCCGGCCCGAGTGGCAGGCCAAGCTCAAGCCGGGCGAGGTGGCCGACAAGTTCGTGCTGGCCGCGCGGGAGCGGGGCCACCAGATCCTCTACGTCCGGCCCTTCCAGGACTTCGAGGACACCCGGGAGTTCATCGGGCGGCTCCAGGACGGGCTCGAGAACGCCCGCGTCGGCTTCGGGAACCCGGCCCCCCGCGACTTCGACCTCTCCCCCCTGCGCTACGCCGCGCTCGTGGGGGTGCTGGCCGGGCTGGGGCTGCTGGCCTTCGGCTACCCGCGCCCCTTCGGCCCCGTCATCGCGCTGGGGCTGCTGCTCTTCGCGCTGGCCTACGTGCGCTCGGACTTCGGGGCGCTGCTGGCGGCGCTGGTCTTCCCCGCGCTAGGCTTCCTCGAGCGGCGCCGCGGCATGGCGGCGTGGGCGGCGGCGGCGGTCTACTCGCTGGTCGGGGTGGTGTTCCTGGTGGCCCTGGGCAGCGACCCGCAGAGCGTGCTGGGCCTGACCCCCTTCAAGGGCGTCTCGCTCACGCTGCTGGTGCCGCCCTTGCTGGTGGGGCTCTCTTACCTGCCCCAGGACTGGAAGGGGGCGCTCACCCGCCTGTGGGGCTACCCGATCAAGCTGGGCGAGGTGGCGGTGGCCTTCGTGGGGCTGGCGGTGCTGGCTTTGGCCGTGCTGCGCCGCGGCAACGACGCGGCGGGTGCTTTGGTCCCCGACTGGGAGTTGCAGCTGCGGGCCGTCCTGCAGGACGCGATGGTGCGGCCGCGCTTCAAGGAGATCTTCGCCCACGCCGTGGCCCCGGTGGCGCTGCTGCTGCCCTGGCCCGCCTGGCTGCGCAACGGCCTGCTCCTGCTGGTGGTGGTGGGGATGGGCTCGATCCTCAACACCTTCTCGCACTTTCACACGCCTCTCACCATATCGTTATTCCGGGTACTGAACGGCATGGTCATCGGGCTTATCCTGGGGTTTGCCCTGGTGTGGGTAGTCCGGAGGGTCTGGCAATGGTGGTCGCGCTGAGCGGGTATTACGGCTTTCACAACGCAGGGGACGAGGCCCTCCTGGAGGCCATCGTGCAGGAGGTCAAGGCCCGGGGGCACACGCCGCTGGTGCTCTCCAAGAACCCTGCCGAAACCCAGCAACGCTACGGGGTGCGGGCGGTGAAGCGCGCCCACCCCCTCGAGGTCTGGCGCGCGCTGGGCGAGGCCGACCTGCTGCTGTCGGGCGGGGGAACCCTCTTGCAGGACAAGACCTCCTCGGCGAGCCTGTGGTACTACCTCAGCGTCATCCGCATGGCCCGCACGCGCGGCAAGCCGGTGCACGTGTTCAACCAGTCGCTGGGGCCGCTCTCGCCTAGGGGGGAGAGAGCGGTGCAGCGGGCGCTGAAGGGGGTGCAGGTCTTCATGCGCGACCGCGACTCGCTCGAGTACGCCCGCCGCCTGGGCCTGCAGGCCGAGCTCGGCGCCGACTGCGCGATGCTGCTCAACCCCCCGCCGGTCGAGCGCGAGCCCAAGATGGTGGTGCTGGTGCCCCGCGCCGGCTTCGACGCCGCCAACCGCACCCTGGCCCAGGCCGCCGAGCGCCTGCGCGAGCTGGGCTACGAGGTGGTGATCCTGGCGATGCAGCCGGGGCACGACGAGGGGGCGCTGGAGTTCTTCCCCGGCTTCACCGCCGAGCTGGCCTGGGACCCCCGGCGGGTGTTCTACCTGCTGGCCCAGGCGGGCTACGTGATCTCGATCCGGCTGCACGGCGTGATCCTGGCCGCCGCCGCCGGGACCCCCTTCGCCGGCCTCTCCTACGACCCCAAGGTGGCCGGGTTCTGCCGCGACGCCCGGGCCCCCTTCCAGGAGATCCCCGGCGAGCCCGAGGCCTTCGTGCGGCTGGTGGAGCAGAACGTCCAGCCCGACTGGGGCGCGGTGCAGGAGATGAAGGCGCGGGCGAGCGCCAGCTTCGACCGGGTGCTGTCGGGGCCGCGCGACCGCAAGGTGGCTTCCTCGAGGAACTAGGCTTCCCGCGCGAGCCGTCGGGGTCGAGGGTCGCTAGCTGAATCGCGGCCCGCGGCTCGTAGCCGGTGGGAAAAGCTCCTCAGCACGAGCCACACGCCACGCGCTACGGGCCTTACCCATGCTCCCCAGAGAACTCGCCGACTACGATAGCTACGCCCAGTGGCTCCGCGGCATCGAGGGCTACGCGGGGCAGTTGGGCTTCGTGCGGCTGCTGCCGGCGAGCCCGCCCGCCAAGGCCGGCTACCGCGGCGAGTTCGCGGGCGTGCTGGACACGCTGGGGATCGAGCCCTTCGCGCACCAGGCGGAGGCGCTGGAGGCCTTGGGAAATCGGTCGCTGGTGCTGGCGACCTCGACGGCCTCGGGCAAGAGCCTGGTCTTCCAGGTGCCGGTGCTCAAGGCGCTGCTCGAGGGCGGCACCGCGCTGCTGATGTACCCCACCAAGGCCCTGGCCCACGACCAGCTCGGCCGCCTGCGGGCCATGGGCGAGGCGCTTGGGCTACAGGGGCGCATCTTCCCCTACGACGGCGACACCCGCGACCAGGAGCGCCGCCTGGCGAAAGCCCAGGGCCTGGCGATCCTCACCAACCCCGACATGCTGCACTTCGGCCTCCTGCCGCGCCACGCCGAGTGGGCCGAGTTCTTGAGCCGCCTGCGTTACGTGGTGATCGACGAGCTGCACGCCTACCGCGGCGTCTTCGGCACCCACACCGCGCTGATCCTGCGGCGGCTCTTGCGCCTGGCGCGGCACTACGGGGCCCGCCCGCAGGTCATCGCCGCCAGCGCCACCATCGCCAACCCCGACGAGCACGCCGAGAACCTCACCGGGGAGGCCTTCCGCGCGGTGCGGGCCAACGTGGCGCGGGCCGAGCGGGAGTTCGCGGTCTGGACGCCCAAGGCCCTCGACAAAGCGGGCAAGACCCGGCGCAGCGCCAACATCGAGGCCGCGCTCCTGGCCCGCCACGCCGCCGAGAGCGGCCTCCGGGCGCTGGTCTTCGCCAACAGCCGCCGCACCGCCGAGCTGGTGGCCCGCTACGCCGCGCACGAGGCGGTCAAGCCCTACCGCGCCGGCTACACCGCCCGGGAGCGCCGGGCGCTGGAGGCCGACCTCAAGGCCGGGAGGATCCGGGTGCTGGTGAGCACCAGCGCGCTCGAGCTCGGCCTGGACATCGGGGAGCTCGACGCGGTGTTCCTGCTGGGCTACCCCGGAAGCTTGAGCGCCTTCTGGCAGCGGGCCGGGCGGGCCGGGCGCGGCGACCGCCGCGCGCTGGTGGCCTGGATCCCCCGCGAAGACCCCATGGACGAGTACTTCCGCGAGCGCCCCGAGCTGCTGCTGGGCAGCCCGCCCGAGTCGGCGGTGGCCGACCCCGCCAACCCGGTGCTCTACCCCCTGCACCTGCACTGCGCGGCGCGGGAGCTGCCGCTCGAGCCCGCCGAGCCGCTCTACCTGCCCTGGCTGGCGAACGGCCTGGTCGAGAAGCACGGCCGTCTCTACACCCCCAAGCGCAGCCCCCACCACGACCTGATCCTGCGCGGGCTGGGCAGCACCTTCACCCTCAAGGACGCCCAAGGCCGCACCTTGGGCACCCTCGACGAGCGCCAGGCCTACTGGGAGGCCCACCCCGGCGCGGTCTACCTCCACGCGGGCGAGAGCTACCTGGTGCGCAACCTCGACGCCCAGCAGCGCGAGATCGTGCTGCTGCCGGGCCTCGAGGACTACTACACCCAGCCCCGCGCCGAGACCGACGTCGAGGTGCTCGGCGGCGAGGAGCTGCTGCCGGGCGTGTGGGTGGGGCCGGTGATCCTGCGCGAGCGGGTGACGGGCTACGTCAAGAAGCGCTTCGTGACCGAGACCGTGCTCGAGGAGGTCATGCTGACGATGCCCGAGCTGAGCTTCCAGACCGAGGCGGTGTGGTTTCACCCCCTGGCCGAGACCGCCGTGCACCCCTCCCCCCTCCCCGGCGTGCCCGACCGCATCACCGGGCGCTGGCCCGACGAGGCGGGGATGTCGGAGGCGCTGGTGCCCTCGGCCATCCACGCCCTCGAGCACACCATGATCGGGCTGCTGCCGCTGTTCGTGCTGGCCGAGCGGGCCGACGTGGGCGGGGTGAGCTACCCCTTCTACCCCCGCCCCCTGGCCTCGGGCGCGGGGCCCACCGTCTTCATCTACGACGGCTACCCCGGCGGGGTGGGCTACGCGCGGGCCGCGGCGCGGCAGTTCCCGGCCTGGATCAAGGCCACGCGGGACCTGCTGGGGCGCTGCCCCTGCGAGGGCGGCTGCCCGCGCTGCGTGCTCTCGCCCAAGTGCGGCAACGGCAACCAGTACCTCGACAAGGCCGCCGCCCTCTGGCTGGCCGAGGCCCTGACCACGCGCTACAGCCGCCCCGAAAAACCCAACTGAGCCCCATATCCCGGTTCGGGCCACGCCGCGCCACCCATAATGACTTCGATGGTGGCCGCGGTTTCCCTCGACCACATCCTCCTCGTCAGCGCCCTGCTGCTGCTGGCGAGCGTGCTGGTGAGCCGGATCTCCGACCGGCTGGGGGTTCCGGCACTGGTGGTGTTCATGGGGCTGGGCATGCTGGCGGGCTCCGACGGGCCGGGCGGCATCTACTTCGACGACGCGCGCGTCGCCCAGGGGCTGGGGGTGGTGGCGCTGGTGATCATCCTGTACTCCGGCGGGCTCGATACCGACTGGAGGAAGGTGCGCCCGGTGCTGTGGCAGGCGGTCTCGCTGGCGACGCTAGGGGTCGCGCTGACCGCGACGCTGGTGGGGCTCTTCGCCGTCGTGGTGCTCGAGCTGCCGCCCCTGATCGGCTTTTTGCTGGGGGCCATCGTCTCCTCGACCGACGCCGCCGCGGTGTTCAGCGTGCTGCGGGCCGGGGGCGTGCGGCTGCGGGAACGGCTGCGGAGCCTGCTCGAGCTCGAGTCGGGCAGCAACGACCCCATGGCGGTGCTGCTGACGGTGGGGCTGATCGAGCTGATCCTGCAGCGGGCCGGGGGCCTCGAGCTCGCAGGGCTGTTCGTGAAGCAACTGGGGCTGGGGGTGCTGCTGGGCTTCGCGCTGGGGCACCTGATGGCCTGGGTGCTGCGCCGGCTGGCCCCGCAGAACAACGGCCTGTACTTCACGCTCAGCCTGGCCCTGGCGCTGCTGTGCTACAGCGTGGTGGCGGTGCTGGGCGGCAGCGGCTTCCTGGCGGTCTACCTGGCCGGGCTGGTGGTGGGGCAGCAGGATTTGCGCGACGAGGCCGACCTGCGGCTGTTCCACGAGGGGCTGGCCTGGCTGATGCAGATCGTGATGTTTCTGGCACTGGGGCTGCTGGTCTTCCCCTCGCAGCTTCCGCCGGTGCTGCTCGAGGGCACCCTGAGCGCGCTGTTTCTGATCCTGGTGGCCCGCCCGCTCAGCGTGCTGCTGAGCCTGTGGTGGTTCCGGCTGCCCTGGAACGAGCTCTTGCTGGTGGGCTGGGTGGGCCTGCGCGGCGCGGTGCCCATCGTGCTCGCCACCTTCCCGCTGCTGGCGGGGGTGGCCGGGGCGAACCAGTTGTTCAACCTGGTGTTCTTCATCGTGCTGTCGTCGGTGGCGCTGCAAGGCCCTACCCTCAACGCCGTGGCCCGGCGGCTGGGGCTCGAGGAGCCCCCGACCCCCCGGCCCGGCGAGCCCGCCCGGCGCCAGCCCGCGCCCTGAGGGCGTACAATTCCCTCGAGATGCACCCCCTGGTCGTCCAGATCGCCTACGACCTCAGCGCCGACCCCCACGTGCGCGGCATCCTGCTCACCGGCTCGCACGCCCGGGGCGACGCCACGCAGGAGTCGGACCTCGACTTCTGGGTGCTGCTGGGGGGCGTGCTCGAGCGCCCCTTCCGCTCGGAGACGCTGGACGGGAGGTGGGTGGAGTACCACCACCGCAACCTCGTGCAAGCCCGCGAGCGCATGCGCAAAAACCCCGCGGAGCTCTACAGCCACCTCGACGGCAAGGCGCTCTACGACCCCGACGGCAAGCTGGAGGAGCTGCGGGCCGAGGCCCAGGCCCTCTTCGCCGCCTACCGCCTGCCCGCCGAGGAGCGCCGCGCCCTGCGCTACTGGCTCGAGGGCAGCCGCCGCAAGCTCGAGGCCGCCCTGCGCAACCGCGACGAGCTCAGGGCCGCCTACCTCGCCAGCACCAACGCCTGGAAGATCCTCGAGGGCCTGTGGGCCGCCCGCCACAAGCCCATGCCCCCCGGCGGCGCCGTCTGGGCCCACCTCCACGACCTCCAGCTCGACGAAGCCCTCAAGGTCGTGCTGCGCGACCTCTTCACCGCAGGAGCGCTCGAGCGCGGCCAAGCCGCGTTGGCGCTCACCGGGTGGGTGCTGGAGAGGCTGGAGACGACCTGAGGGACGGGGAGCAGGAAGCCATAAGCCGTCAGTTCGTGGTTCACCCTGCCCCAACCCTCCCCGCCCGCGGGGAGGGTTGGGGCAGGGTTCCCACGAGCCACTAGTTCGTTGCTGATGGCTG
>NZ_QXDL01000157.1:0-10009 GCF_003574345.1 Calidithermus terrae | reverse complement strand
GGTGGTGCGGGCGCTCAAGTACGGCGGCAAGCGCGACCTGCTCGAGGCCGTCGTCCCGCCCCTGGCGGCGGGGGTGCGGCAGACGGGGTGGAGCCTGCACGGGGTGACGGCGGTGCCTACCCTGCCCCACCGAAGGCTGGCACGGGGCTACAACCAGGCCGAGCTGTTGGGGCGGGCGCTGGCGAGGGCGCTCGAGCTCCCCTACCGCGAGGCCCTGACCCGCCCGCGCTACGCCCCCTCGCAGACCCGGCGGCGCCTCAGCGAGCGCGGCGAACTGCCCGAGGACACCTTCAGGGCCCGGGCGCCGCTGGAGGGCCGCTGGCTGCTCGTGGACGACGTGATCACCAGCGGCAGCACCTACCGCCGGGCGCGGGCGGCGCTGCTGGAGGCCGGGGCGCAGAAGGTCTACGGGGCCTGCATTGGCGTGCGGAATCCCAATGTTCTCAGGGACGTGTGGCTATAATGCCCGCAACCCCGACGCTGTTCGCGTTGGCGGCTTTACAGGAGGTGGGTGGTGAAAGGTGCGAAGATTCGCAGGCTCGAGGAGCTGATCTCCCACCTCAAGGAAGGCCGCTACCGGATCGGGCCCCACGTCGCCAAGCACATGGTCCAGGAAGGCTTCACCGAGCTGGACGTGGTGCAGGCGGCGCAGTGGGGCCGTGAGCTGGCCGTCTACCCCGAGGACCAGCGCATGCTGGTGCTGGGCTACATGGCCTTCCCGCCGCGGCTGCGGCTGCCGCTGCACGTGGTGCTGGAGTACGCCCAGCCCCGCTGGGTGGACATCGTGACCGCCTTCATCCCCCGCGAGCCGCACCGGGTGTACTCCAGGGCCCGCGTGGCGGCGCTGGTGCGCTTCGACGGCGAGGTGGAGAAGGTGCGCTGGGTGAGGCCCCGCTTCCTCACCGACGACCAGATCCCCCGCTAGCAGACGCTCTAGGCCCTACAGGATCAGCATCGCGTCGCCCAGGCTGTAGAAGCGGTAGCGCTCCTCGACGGCGGTGCGGTAGGCCTGCATCGTCAGGTCGTAGCCCGCGAAGGCCGAGACCAGCATCAAGAGCGTGGACTTGGGCAGGTGGAAGTTGGTGATGAGCGCGTCCACGGCGCGGAAGGCGAAGCCGGGGCGGATGAAGAGCCGGGTCTCGCCCCCGCCCGCCCGGAGCCCCTGGCCCTGCCAGGCCGACTCGAGCGTGCGGACCACCGTCGTCCCCACCGCGACCACCCGGCGGCCCTCGGCCTTGGCGCGGCCCACGGCCTCGGCAGTCTCGAGCGGCACCTCGTAGGGCTCGGCGTGCATGGTGTGGCGGTCGGGGTCGTCCTTGACCGGCTTGAAGGTGCCGGGGCCCACGTGCAGCGTGACGTAGCGGGTCTCGACGCCCGTGGCGCGGATGCGCTCGAGCAGCCCCGGCGTGAAGTGCAGGCCCGCGGTGGGGGCCGCCACCGAGCCCGGCGTGCGGGCGTAGACGGTCTGGTAGCGCCGGGGGTCTACGGAGGCGTGGATGTAGGGCGGCAGCGGGGTCTGGCCCAGGGCCTCGAGGTGCTCCCAGACGTTGCCGGAGAAGCGCAGCACGCGGGTCCCGTCCTCCTCGACGGCGATGACCTCGGCCCCCAGGCCGTCGGCGAAGCGCAGCCCGCCCTTGGCCCGCTTGGCGGGCTTGAGCATGGCCTCCCAGACGCTCCCGCGCCCCTCGGCCATCCCCTCGGGGGACAGCTCCCGCACCAGCAGCACCTCGACCGGGGTGCCCTGGGGGTTGGTGGCGAAGAGCCGCGCCGGGATGACCTTGCTCTGGTTGAGCACCAGCACGTCGCCGGGGCGCAGGTACTCCACCACGTCGCGGAAGACGCGGTGCTCGAGCCGCCCGCCCGCGCGGTGCAGCACCATCAGCCGCGAGGCGTCGCGGGGCTCGGCGCCCTGCTGGGCGATGAGTTCGGGGGGCAGGTGGTAGTCGAAGTTCTCCAGGGTATAGCTCGCGCCCACGCCCCCCAACATAGCAGAACCCGGGGGCGGCCAGTTCGCCCCCGGGCCAGGAGGAGGGACGGCAGGGCTACTGCCGGACCAGCTTGTCGCCTTCGGCCACGCCCTCGTAGGTCGTGGGGGTGTTGAGGTAGCCCTCGAGCACCACCTTCCAGCTCCCCGCCTGCGGGTTGGGGATGCTCACGGCCTCGCCGCTCGAGGCGCCCTGGGCGCTGGAGCCCATCAGCCGCCCGTCGGGGGCGTAGACGTAGAGGTCGAGGTCGAGGGCGGGGTTGCCCCAGTCGGTGCGGACGTGCAGCGCGGTGTAGCCCGCGGGCACGCTCACGGTGTACTCGTGCTGGCTCTTGGTCGCGCAGCCCACCAGCGGGGCGCAGGCGGCGGCCCCCACCGTCCCGCTCCAGGCGCTGAGGGTGTCGGTGGTGAGGGTGTAGCGGTTGGGGTTGGACTTCACCGCCAGACGGACCGCCTCGTAGGCGTCGAGGTAGCCCGCGCCCACCTCCCACAGCTCGCGCCGCTTCACGGTGAAGCCGTCGGCCTGGTAGTACATCGGGCGGGCGGTCTTGGACATCATCTCCAGCGCCCCCTCCAGGCGCAGCTTGGGGTTGGCCTCGAGCATCAGCGCCAGGGTGCCCGAGACGTGGGGGGTCGCCATGGAGGTGCCGCTGATGCTGCTGTAGAAGGCCCCGTAGAGCGGGTCGCCGGTGTAGGGCGGGGTCACGGCGCCGGTCTTGGCGCGGGCCGCGATGATGCTCACGCCGGGGGCGGTGATGTCGGGGTGGTGCAGGGCGTCGCCGGGCACGCCGCGGCTGGAGAAGTCGGCCAGGAAGCCCCTCTTGTCGCCCGCCGCCACCGAGATCACGCAGGGCGAGGCCGAGTAGGGGTTGAGGGTGTCGGGGTCGGGGCCGTCGTTGCCCGCGGCGAAGACCACCAGCACGCCGAGGTCGTAGGCCCGCTTGCTGGCGAGGGCGATGGCGTTGTAGGGGTCGAAGCGCCGCCCGGAGGTGCCCCAGGAGTTCGAGATGACCCGCACGTTGTACTTCTCGCGGATCTCCGGCTTGAGGGCGAAGTCGAAGCCCTGCAGGGCGTAGAGGATGGAGATGCCGTCGCCGGTGCCGATGCCCAGCAGGGTCGCGCCGGGGGCCACGCCGGTGTACTTGCCCTGCGAGGCCGTGCCCAGCCCGGCGATGGTGCCCGCGACGTGGGTGCCGTGGCCGCTGGTGAGGTCGGTGTTGTCGAGGTCGGCGTAGAGGTAGCCGCCCACCGGGGTGTCGGTGATGGGGCCGACGATCTTGACGTTGCGGCCCACGTTCTTGCCCAGCACCAAGTCGGGGTGGGTGGCGTCGATGCCCGAGTCGATCACGGCCACGCCCACGCCCTTGCCCGACAGGCCGAAGGCGGCGCGCGCCCGGTCGGCGCCGATGAAACCGACGCTGGTGTTGAGGAAGAACTTCAGGGGCTCGTCCTGCTCGATGGAGACCAGGCCGGCCGGCTCGAGCGCCGCCTTGATCCGCTGCACGAGCTCCTGGGTGATGAGGGTCTTGACCGCGACGACGGGGAGGTTCTCGAACACGCCCAGCCCGTTGCCCGCCGTCAGGCCGAGGTTGGCGTCGATCCAGTCGATGGCACGGGCCTTGGAGGCGTCCTCGAGGAAGCCGAGGATCAGCGTGCCCACGCTGCCGTAGCGCAGGTTGCTCGAGACCTGTGCGCCGGAGGGCGCGCTGGCGTAGAGGGCCTGGCACTGCGTGAGCGAGGTGCGGCTGGACTGCTTGGGGGCCTTGGGCCCCGCCTCGCCGGCCGTCCCGCCGCAGGCGACCAGAATACCCGTGAGAACTAGGCTTGCCGCGAATTGCCAACTCTTCATGCGCGATTGACCTCCTCTGGCTGTGTTTTCAACCTACGCGCTTCCCCTCAAAAATTGCTCAAACTCCCGGTAAAAATCCGCTGAGAAGGTTAAGCTTTAGCTAATGCTCCCCACGCGCCTGCGCTCCCGCCTCGAGCACGCCCCGCGGCTGGTGGTGGCGCCGGTGGCCCTGGGCTTCGGGCAGGCGGAGCTGGCCGAGTGGGCCAGGGCGTCCGGGCGGCGGGCCGGGCCCGACCTCGAGGCCCTGCGCGGCTGCGCGGCCCTGTGGCTGCCCCGCTCGCGCCGCGAAGCCCAGCACGCGGGCGGGTGGGCGCTGGAGGACACGCTGTTCCTGAGCGAGGCCGAGCTCACCTGGAGCCTCGAGGAGTGGGAGCAGCAGCTCCCGCAGGCGAGCGCCGAGTTCCGGCGCTCGAGCTTCGAGGCCGCCGGCGGCTGGCCGGAGGGGCTGCGGCTGTGCCGGCAGCTCCAGGAGGCCGCGCCGCAGGACCTGGCCGGCCACCCTTTGGTGCAGGCCCACCTGCGGCGGCTGGTCCCCGCGCCCGACCTCGCCGCCCTCGAGCGCCTCGCCCGCCTCCCCCTGATCGTCCCGGAGCTCGCGGAAGCTCCCCAGGCCGAGGTGGCCGACCTGTACGACCGGGGCTACCTCTACCGGCAGGGCGGCGCCCTCGCCCTGCCCCGGCTGCTCCAGCAGGCCCTGGCCCCTCACCCCGACCCGGGCCTGAGCCGGGAGCTGGCCCGCCGCCTCCGGGAGCAGGGCGAGCGGGACCTGGCCCTCGAGGCCCTGCGCCGCGCCCGGCTGTGGCCGGAGTACCTGGAGTCGCTGGCCCACACGCTGCAGGCCCAGACCCCCGAGGGCGAGCTGCGGCGCCTCTTGGCCCCGGTGCCCGAGGCCCTGCACGGCCACCCGGCCTTCCTCTACCTGGTGGGCCTGCTCGAGCGCGTCCGGGGCGAGCTGGGCGGGGCCAACCGCTGCTACCAGGCCGCCTTCGCCCGCGCCGAGGGCGAGCTGCGCGGCCGTATCGGCAACGCCCGGGCGGTAGTCCTGGCGATGCTGGGCCGCCCGGAGGAGGCCCTGCAGACCCTCGAGAGCGTGGCCCCCGACACCCTCAACGCACGGCTGCAGGGCGAGATCCAGCACAACCGCGCGGGGCTGCTGCTCGAGGCCCGGCGCTACGCCGAGGCCGAGGCCAGCCTCAAGCAGGCCATCGCCGCCTTCCGCGAGGCCGGGGAGTACCGGCTCGAGGCCCGCTCGGCCCACCTGCTGGCCCTCTTCTACCACGAGCGCGGCCTGCTCACCGAGGCCCGGCGGCGCTACCAGGAGGCCCTGGACCTGCTGGCCCACCTCGGCCAGCCCACCGGGCTGGTGCGGGTCAACCTGGCCGAGACCCTGCTGCTCCAGGGCGAGGCCCCCGCCGCCGAGGCCCAGCTCGACAGCGCCCAGGCCGAGGCCGAGCCCGCGGGCCAGCAGCGGGTGCTCGGCTACGTGCGGGTGAACCGGGCGCTCGCGGCGCTGCTGCGCGGCCAGCGCGAGCCGGCCCGGGCCCTCCTGGAGGACGTCCTGCGCCAGCCCGACCTCGAGGTGCGGCTGCGGGCCGAGGCCGAGCTGCTCCTGGCCCGCCTCCTGCGGCTGGAGGGCCAGCCGGAGGCCGCCGTGGGCCACGCCGAGGCCGCCCTGCCGGTGGGCCTGCGGGCCGAGCTCGAGCTCGCCCTGCTGGGGGAGCGAAGCCTGGACTCGCTGGTCGGGCGGGCGCGGGCCGAGGAGGCCCGGCTCGAGCTCGCCCTCGCCCTGCTGCACCGCGGCCGGCCCGAGGACCTCCGCGAAGCCCTCGACCTCATCCTCACCCAGCAGTACCGGGCGCTGCTCGACGACCCCGACCTCGCCGCCCGGCTGGCGCCCCTGGCCGCGAAGGACCCCGCCCTGCGGGCCTTGTTCCCGCTGGAGCTCAGCACCTTCGGCCCCTGCACCCTGCGCTTTTTGGGCCGCACCTACACCGAAGCCGCCTTCCCCACCCGCAAGAGCCTGGCCCTGCTGATCCGGCTGGCCCTGGCCGACGGCCCCCAGCGGCGGGAGGCCCTGGCCGAGCTGTTCTGGGCCGACGCCGGCAACCCCGTGGGCAGCCTTCAGACCGCCATCTACCACCTCAACCGCACGCTGGGCCAGAAGGTGGTGGAGGGCGGCCGGGGCATCCTCGAGCTCGCCTTCCCCGTGCGGCTCGACCTCACCGCCTTCGAGCGGGCCGCCCAGGAGGCGCTGCGCCTGCCCTCCAGCCTCCAGCCCCCGGCCCTGCGCAAAGCCCTCGAGCTCGCCCAGGGCGAACCGCTCGCCAGCTTCCCGGAGTGGTTCGCCGAGGAGCGCGCGGCCGCCGAGGCCCTGCGCGCGCGGCTGCTGCGGCGGTTGGTCGAGCTCACGGCCGCCGAGAACCCCCAGGCCGCCATCGAGCACCTCCAGGCCCTCGTGCGCCTGGAGCCCTACGACCTCGAGGCCCGCCGCCAGCTCATCCGGCTCTACCGCTCGGCGGGCGAGGGCGAACTGGCCCGGCGGGAGGAGGAGCGGCTACAGCAGCTCGAGCGGGAGCTCGGCTGAGGCCCGGCGCTACTTCTCGCTCGTGCTGGGCACCGGGCGCTCGCGGTTGGGCATGAAGGGGTCGGGGATGTCGGGCAGGTGCACGAAGCGGTCCACGGCGTCGATGAGGCGCTGGGCGGTGGTCTCCTTGAAGGCGATCACCTCCACGCGGATGCCGCGCTCCATCAGGACTTCCACGATGTCAACGAAGTCGCCGTCGCCCGAGCCCAGCACCACCACGTCGAGGGTGTGCATCAGGCGCACCATGTCGGCGGCGATGCCCATGTCCCAATTGCCCTCGTAGATGGGCTTGCCCTCGTCGGTGGTCTCCTTGACGTGCAGGTTCATGCGGCGCACGCGGTAGCCGATGGTGCTGAGCTTGTAGATGAACGGCCACGCCGAGGTGTCGCCCTCGCGCTCGACCACGTAGGCCGTGGCCCGCATCAGGTGCCGCTGGGAGGTGGCGTACCTCAGCAGGCTCTCGAAGTTGACGTTCTTGTCGTAGTAGTCGCGCGCCGAGTGGTACAGGTTTTGGGTGTCCACAAACAGCCCCACGCGCTGGGCGGGGCTCCAACCCGGAAAATTGTTCATGCGTTGGCTCCTCTAAAAAAGTCGGGGGTGCTCCCCCCGCCATTATGCCAAAGGCAGACGGGCTTGGGGAGGTTACCCCGCGTTGCGCAGCCCGGCGGCGATCCCCAGCAGCGAGAAGAGCAGGGCCCGCTCGAGCCCCGTGCGCTCGGGCGCCTCCGGCGGGGTCTGGCGGTAGCGGGCCAGCAGCTCGACCTGCACGTAGCTGATGGGGTCTACGTAGGGGTTGCGCAGCTCGGTCTGGCGGGCCAGGATGGGGCGGTTGTGCAGCAGGGGGCCCTCGAAGGTCTCCTCCAGCAGCCCCCGCGCCTCCTCGAAGGCCGCGGCGATGCCGGGGAAGAAGCCCTGGGCGAGGGGGGGCGGCACCAGGCGCAGGTACTCCTGGGCGATGCCGAGGTCGGCGACCGACATGGCCTGGGCGGCGGCCTCGAGGGTGCTCTTGAAGAAGGGCCACTCGCGGTACATCGCGCGGCGCAGCTCGGGCTCGATGGCCCGCAGGCCCGCCTGCAGGCCGTACCAGCCGGGGAGCAGCAGCCGGACCTGCGTCCAGGACATCACCCAGGGGATGGCCCGCAGGTCCTTGATCTCGCGCACCCGGCCCGAGCGGTAGACCGGGCGGCTGGCGATGTTGAGCGCGGCGATCTCGCGGATGGGCGTGAGGTGCTCGTAGAACTCGAAGAAGCCGGGGCGGGCCAGCAGCTCGCGGTAGGCCCGCGTGGAGACCTCGGCGGCGTGCTCGAGCGCCTCGCGCCACTCGGGCCTCACCGGCGCCTCCCCGCCGTAGGCGTCGCGGGCGGCGGCCAGGCCCAGGTGGTAGAGCAGTTGCTCGAGGTTGCGGTAGGCCAGGTCGGGGTGGCTGTAGCGGTCGGCCAGGGCCTCGCCCTGCTCGGTCAGGCGCATGCGGGTGCCCACCGTGCCCGGCGGCAGGCTCGCCAGCGCCCGGCCCGCGCTGCCCCCGCCCCGCGCGGTGCTGGTGCCGCGCCCGTGGAAGAAGCTCACCCGCACCCCGTGCCGCGCCGCCGCCTCGGCGATGGCCTCCTGCGCCCGGTAGAGCGCCCAGTTGGCCGCCAGGAAGCCCGCGTCCTTGTTGGAGTCGGAGTAGCCGATCATGATCTCGAGCACCCCCCGCCCCCGGGCGTGGGCCTGGAACACCGGGTTGTGCAGCAGCTCGTCCACCACCCGCGGCGCGGCCTGCAGGTCGGCCAGGGTCTCGAAGAGGGGCACCACGTCGAAGGGCAGGGCCTTGCCCACCCGGTAGAGCCCCGCCTCGCGGGCGAGGGTGAAGACCTCGAGCAGGTCGCTGGGGTGGTGGGTCATGCTCACCACGTAGGCCCCCCGCCCGCTGGCCCCGGTGGGCTACAAGCCCCAGGGCCGGGCCTTGCAGGTGGCGTTGGGCTCCCTGGCGGTCTGGAAGGCGCGGGCGGGGGGCTCGAGGGCGGCGTAGTCCTCCTCCACCCCGGCGGTGCGCAAGAGCTCGGCCACCGCCTCGGTGTGCTGGCGCGACTCCTCGCGCAGGTCCAGCGCCACCAGCTCGAGGCCCAGCGCCTCGGCCCGCAGCCGCAGCGGGCGCACGGTGCGGCGGGCGGCGGTCCTGAGCCCGACCTGCTTCATGCCCTGTTCGGCCTGTTTGAGGTCGAGCAGCCACTCGCCGGGCAGCTTGTAGCCCTCGCCCGGCTGCTCGCCCAGGCTGGCCCGCAGCTTGTAGCGCAGGCTCATCAGGTAACGGCGGTAGCTCTCGCCGCCGAAGCGGTCGGGGAGGCCCAGTTGCCGCACCGCGTGTTCGGCCCCCTCGCGCACCTCGCGGGGCACCGGCAGGCGCTCGTCGGAGAGGGAGAGGTCGCGGATGAGGGCGTCCACCTCGTCCACGTAGCGGCGCAGCAGCAGCTCGCGGGCGTAGCCCTGGGCCCAGGCGGTGGTGTCGGGGGTGACGTTGGGGTTGCCGTCGCGGTCGCCGCCGATCCAGGAGCGGAAGACGATGGGCACGCCCAGCTCGGGGCGCTGGCCGTACTCGGCCTCCACGGCGGCCTCGAGGCCCTCGACCAGCCGCGGCAGCACCTGCCAGAGCGTGGTGGGGAGGTAGTAGAGCCCGCCCTTCACCTCGTCCTGCACGGTGGGGCGGCTGCGGCGCAGCTCGAGGGTGCCCCACAGCAGCGCGGCGCGGGCCTGGATGTCCTCCTCGACCGCCTCGCCGCGCTCGAGGGCCTCCAGCAGCCGCTCGGCCTCGGCCAGGTGATGCCGCACGGTGCGGCGGCGGGTCTCGGTGGGGTGGGCGGTGAAGGTCAGGTGCAGCCGCAGCCGGCTCAACAGGTCGCTGGCCTGCTCGAAGCTCAGGCCCTGCGCCTTGAGCTGCTTCACCAGCGCCCGGAAGGACTCCGAGCGGGGCTTGTCGGGGGCGGAAGCCTGCTCCCTCGAGCGGTTGACCCGCACCCGGTGCCGCTCCTCGGCCAGGTTGACCAGGTGGAAGTAGGTCGAGAAGGCCCGCACCAGGCCCTCGAGGTTGCCGAGGCTCAGCCGGGCGATGAGGTCGCGCACCTTCTGCCGGGCCTCGGCGTCGCCGGGCTGCTGGCGCAGGTGCTTGCTGAGCGCGCGAACGTCCTCCTCGAGGTCCAGAAGTTGCTGCCCCGAAAGGTCCACGATGGCCTTGCCCAGCGCCCGGCCCAGCAAATCCACCTCGCGCTTGAGCTGGTCGTACAGCGGATCAACGACGGGCTGAATCATAGGGAACGGTCGCCCGAGGGCAACTTGGGCATAAGTTTACACGGTTTGGTGTACCAAAATGCGGGGGGGAGCTGGGATTGAGGGCGGTGGATATCAGCTTTCAGCGGGGAAAGATCGAGGGCGGGGACGGGGGCCCGCCCCTACGTCATGCGGTCAGTTCGGCGTTGGGCGTTTTGCGTAGGGCGTACGACGCAGGACGTACGACCCGCGCCCGGCGTCCGGCGTTCGGCCATCGGCGTTCGACGTTCGACGTTCGGCTATCGGCGTTCGGCGCCCCAGCTACCCCAGCTCCACCTCCCCCCTGAAC
>NZ_QXDL01000156.1:0-10022 GCF_003574345.1 Calidithermus terrae | reverse complement strand
GGCCCGTGGAGATCCCTTCCCCCTCCCACCCCGCCGGCGGGGTGGGAGGGGGAAGGGATCTCCACGGGCCTCCCGCTGACTGCTGGCGGCTCGCTCTACCTGTTCTCGCTGTGCTCGAGCCGTCTTGCTTCGTCGAGTAGCTGGTAGAAGCCCTTGCTGTTGTTGAGGTAGTGGGCCAGGATGCCGGGGATGAGGCTGCCGGTGAGGAGGTAGGCGGCGCCGAAGGCCAGGCCGGCGAGGAAGATGAAGGCGGGGTAGCTCCAGGCACGGCGGTCGGGGACGGGGTGGAAGGCGGCGAAGACGGCGGCCTGGAGGGCCACGCCGAGCCAGCCCAGGCCCAGGGTGCTCGCCAGCAGGCTTTGCAGCGCTCCCCGGAAGAGCACTTCCTCGGCAACGCCCGAGATCATGCCCAGTTGCAGGGCGTGGGTGTAGCCGAGCTGCTGGTTGCGGAAGGCCCGCCCGATCTGGGAGTGGAGCTGCTGCACCACCCCGAAGGAGGAAGGGAAGAGCCTCGAGAACAGCAGCTCGAGGCCCATCAGCCCGAAGTAGAGCGCCAGGAAGGCCAGGGTGTCGCGCAGGGGGTCGGGGGTGTGCACCAGCGGGTAGCCGCCCAGGGCCATCCCGGCAGCCCCGATCAGCAGGATTAGCGCCTGGATATTGAACAACACCCGGAACACTAGCCCAACTCCGAGCCGATGTTGAAGCCCTGCTCGAGCAGTTTCTTGGGGTAGGCGCGGAAGGCCAGGAGGGTCTGGGTGCGTTCGATGCCCGCGAGCTTGCGCAGGCCCATGGTCACGATGTCGTCGAGCTGTTCGAAGTCCTGGAAGGAGAGCTTGGCGACTAAGTCCCACTCCCCCGTCACCGAGTACACCTCGGCCACGCCCGGGATCTCGGCCACGGCCTCGGCGGTCTCGGCGGTGGCCTCCCGCTTGGTCTGGATGAGCACGAAGGCGGTGATCATGCCCTTCGATGATACCGCGAGGGTAGTGAGGGCTATTGGGTGGTGCGTCCCAGGGTGAACGCGGGTAGCCGAATGCCGATAGCTGATAGCCAAACGCAATACGCAAGACGCTAAACGCGGGTCGTATGTCGTACGCCCTGCGTCGTACGCGAGATGCAACCCCCCTTAGCAAGGGGGGCTGGGGGGATAAACCCTCCCCGCACGCGGGGAGGGAAGGGGTGGGGCTTCTTTCCGCCACGAGCCACGAGCTGACGGCTGATGGCTGACCGCTGACCGCTTACCGCTCCTCACCCTCCGCCTCGAGGATCAGCTTCGGCCTGAAGCGCATCATGTCGGCGGAGACGAAGTGCAGGGGGATGCCGTCCCAGGATTGGGGGAGGCGGGCGGGGTCGGCGCCGTGGAGGTGGCCGTAGACGACCATGTCGGGGCGGAACTCCTCGAGGAGGTCGGTGAAGCCGGTGGGGCCGCCGGTCACGGAGTAGGGGGGGTAGTGCAGGGCGAGGATGAGGTGGGCGTAGGGGTGGTTCTGCACGGTCTTGAGGCTCAGGCGCAGGCGCTCGAGCTCGCGCTTGTAGATGCGCTCGTCCTCGGCGCTGAAGTCGCGGCTGCCCGGCGCGTCCCAGCCCCGGCTCCCGGCGATAGCCACCCCGCCGAACATCAGCGAGTCGTGCTGCAGCGCGTGCATGCGGGGCGGGAGGGCCTGGCGCAGGCGGGTGATGGAGGGCCACCAGTAGTCGTGGTTGCCCCGCAGCAGCACCTTGATGCCCGGCAGCTCGCCCAGGTCGCGCAGGTCGAGCAGGGCCTCGGGGAGCTTCATGGCCCAGGAGATGTCCCCGGCGACGATCACCAGGTCGTCCTCGCCCACCACCTTGCGCCACTCCTCGAACACGGCCTCCGGGTGGCCCTCCCAGTTGGGCCCGAAGATGGTCATGGGCTTGGGGAAGGCGCGGGAGAGGTGAAGGTCGGCGATGGCAAAAACGCGCACGTAGGTAGCTTATCGTGCTCAGGCTCTGCGCTCCCGGTCATCTGGGCGATAAAACCCCGTCCCAGGCTCAAAGTCCCGGCAGCCGCTCGAGCGGGCGTTCAGGGGACCGGGTCCACCACCCGGATCTTGCCGCCGGCGTAGGGGACCCACAGCCGCTCGAGCGCCGCGATGCCGAGCACGGGCGCCTCGGCCACCGGGGTCTCCTGCTTGACGACCGAGCCGCCAGGCGTGACGGCGAGCAGGGTGCCGTCGTTGTACGCCAGGTAGAGCCGGCCCCCGCTGGCGGCCGGGGCGAAGGCCAGGGGCTTGGAGCCTTTGAAGGGCTGGCTCATGGCGCCCTGGTTGTTGGCCCGGGTGAGGCAGCCGCCCGCGTCGCTGACCCACAAGTCGTTGAGCAAAGCCATTCCGGTGGGCTCCGCGCACAGGTTCTGGCCCACCACCGCCTCGTAGGCGGCCGGGGTCGCGCCCCGGTCGAGCCGCGCGCCCCACAGGAGAAGGTTGACCTCTTCGCCCGAGTCCTTCAGCGGGTAGAGGATCACCTCGGTGACCTCGGCGGGCGTCGTGAAGTTCACGACGATCCGCTTCCAAGTGCCCTCTTCCTCCTTGAGGGTTTCGATGTAGGAGGTCACGGGGACGATCTCGGCGTCGTGGGCGGGGTCGTAGACGCTGTAGGCGGCGGCGCTGCCGCCGTTGTTGCGGGCGTAGAAGCTGAAGGTGTAGGCGGTCTCGGGCTGGACGGGCACGCGCTGGCGCAGGAAGTGGCTGGCGCCGTTGACGAGCACCTGGTCGGCGGTCTTGCGGTTGTCCGGGGCGTTGGCGACGTTGGCCCGCACGTCGGTCCCCTCCTGCTCCCACCCTGCGCCCTCGAAGGCGTCGGGGTCGCGCAGGGGGTTGAGGGTCAGCGGGTGGCGCAGCAGGCGGCCGGGGGTCAGGAGCCACAGGCGGCTGAAGGCGACCTCGAGGCGCCCGACCTGCCAGCCGTGGGGCTCGGCCTCGAGCGAGCCGTCGGCGGCGCGGTGCAGGATGCGGGTGTCGGTGGCGACGTACAAAGCGCCCCCGCCGGCGGAGGCCAGGGCGCGGACGGGCTCGCCCACGTCGAGCGCCCAATCCTCGGCGAAGGACCGCACCACCGAGCTGTAGGCGGCGTAGACCCCGCCCCCGCCCTCCAAGCAGCAGAACTCCCCGCCCTCCGGCGTCCACAGGTGCCGGGCCGAGCCCAAGCCGGCGTCGGTCCAGTAGAGGCTCGAGCCGGTGGCGACGTAGAGCCGGCCGCCCTCGAGCAGCAGCGCCCTGACGGGCTCCGAGCCGAAGGAAAGGCCGACCTTGCTGAGGTCCTGGGGCTTGACGCGCACCACCCGGCCGTTCCCGCCCCCGTCGCTGCCCCCGACGTAGACGTTGCCGTTCCACGTCACCGGCCCCGCGGCGGGGGTGAGGCCCAGGTCCACCGTGCCGCGCACGCCCAGCGGCAATTCGACCCGCCGGGTGGCCTGGGCCTCGCCGCTGAGCCCCGCGGCCGTGGTGGCGACCGCCTTGAGGGTGAAGGTCTTGCCGTTGCTGGTGAGGCCGGGGTCCCAGCTCCACTCGTAGGGGGAGGCGGTGTCGGTGGCCTTAAGGCTGCCGTCTACGAAGAACTCCACCTTGGCGATCTGGCCCCCGCCCGTGACCTGGGCCTGCACCGGGACCGGGCGGCTGGTGAGGGGGTCGGCGGGCAGCGACAGGCTCACCGAGGGCTTGCCGGGCACGTTCACGTTGAGGCTCGTGTAGAAGTGCTGGAGGTCCCACTGGTCCTTGGCCTCGAGGTGCACCACGAACAGCCCCGTGGAGCTCGAGGGCACGCTCACGGTGAGCTGCAGGGGCACCTCCCCGGCGGCGACCATGTTGACCTGGGCCGGGTTCAGGCCGACGCTGACCCCTGCGGGGGCGCTGGCACGCAGGAAGGTGGGGCCTTGGTAGCCGTTGACCGAGCGCAGGGTGCCGCTGAGCGTCGTGCTCTGGCCGGGCTCGAGGGTCACGCTGGCGGGGAAGCCCAGGAACTCCAGCTCGCCCGCGCCGTTCCAGGGGGCGTTCATCACCACCTGCTTGGCCGGCCCGTCCACCAGCTTCCCGCCCTTGAGCAGCCGGATGCGCAGGATGTGGGGGCCGTTGTAGAGGTCGGGGTTGAGGGTGACCTGGGCCGAGTAGGTGCTCTGGTTGGGGCTCACCGACCACGAGGTGAGGATGCCCTTGTCCTCGAAGATGGCGTGCATCACGCTGTAGAGGCCCGGGTTGTCGAGCTTCACCCTCACCTCGAAGCGCGGCTCGGTGATGGTGTCGCCGGGCGCCAGGATGGCGATGCCGGGCTCCACCGGCCCGGTCCCGGCGGTGTACTTCAGCGGGACCGTCACGTTATCCCCGGGGTTGAGGCTGCCCTCCCACGGCAGCGGCTCGGTGAAGCCCTCCACCTTCCCGCCGATCACCGTGTAGGTGCCGGCCTCGAGCCCCCCCAGCGCCTTGCTGCCCTGCACCGTCCCCTCGAAGACCTTGACGCCGTCGGCCTTGCGAACGACCGTGACCGGGGCGCTCTGGATGCCCTCGAGCGCGACGTTGAGCGTGGCGGGCGGCGGGGCCGCCCCCACCTGCAGCGTCACCACGCCCTCCCAGCGCCAGTCGCCCAGCGTCACGACCACCAGGTAGGGGTAATCGCCCAGGGCGTTCTTGGCCGGGAAGGCGAGGTCGGCGGTCCCGGGCACCGCGGAGGAGACCGGGCTCGAGCCCGCCGCCGGCTCGAGCCGCCACTGGGCCTTGCAGCCGTAGCTGAAAGCGCTCTCGATGGGCACCGGCCGCACCGCGGGCTTGCCCAGCGTGGCCTGCACCTTGGCGGGCAGCTTCACGGCGGGGTCGGCGGGCTTGAAGTCGAAGGCGTAGCTGCGCCGCAGCGTCACGTCGCTGTTGCCCGAGCGCGACTTGACCTCGAGCTCGAGCCGGTTGCCCCCGTAGCAGGCCTTCCCGCCCAGGGGAAGCGCCAGCCGCGTCGAGCCCCCGCTCAGGCTCAGCACCTCGGCGGGGTTGCCGTTGAAGGCGAAGCGCACCTCGCTCACGCTCTGGACGCCCTGCACCTGCACCACGACTTCGCCCCGGGCAGCGTCGAGCTGGAGGTCGGCGAGGCCAGGGGCGGGAGGATTGGCACACCCCGCGAAGAAGAGCAGGACGAAGATATATAAGTGCGTTCTGGACATGGCTCCCCCGGGGGTGAGCCCCCCGGCCAGGGGCCGGGGGGCAAGAGGGCTTAGGGTCTAGGGCTGAATGGAGGTGTTTTCACTCGTTTGCATCGGCAGGAGCGGGGCCTGGTCCTCTGGGTTGGTGTAGGTGACCGTCGCGACCGCGTCGGCGTTGCCAACTCCTGTGGCCGTGGTCCGCGAAGTGAAGCGCAGCTTGTAACCCGCAGGCAGGTTGATTGGCCCGAAGGTAACGCTGTTCGCGCTGGCCGAGGTAGCTATGTCGTGGGGTGCCCACTCAAACGGGTCGATTACGCCGTTATTGTTAGCGTCATGAGCTATGAAGATTCTGTGGTCAAAGATGCTGTTCGAGAAGGCCGCAGGGCCCGTCAGATCAATCTTCAGGGTCACGTTTTTGGCATCAGCACCATTGACAGGATCAGACGTGTTGGTCACAGTCCAGTGGTAGTAGAACACCTCACCGTTGACCACGGCGAATTCGCGGTCGGTCGGGTCGTTCACGGGGTTGTCGCTCTCGAACTCGCTGTCGCTGTCGAGGTGGATCCACGGCTGGGTGGGCTCGATTACTGTTAGGCCAACACAGGAGGTAATGCCGTAGCGTAGGTTGGGCAGGATGTCGTCGTGCAGCGGGCTGGCGCCCCACGGACGGAACTCGTACGAAGGTGCCCAGTCAACCCCACGCGGGTAGAACTCGACAAAGGGCTGGTTGAGGTTGTCAGCATCCAAGAAGGCGCAGTTGTACCAGACGCCCGGCAGGTTAGTCCTGAGTGCGATCCGTGTGCTGCCTGAATCACCTCCGCCCATCAACAGGATGTGGTTCCAGGTGATGCCCTTGTCCGGTACCCAGTTCGAGGCGTAATCGGTGCTAACACCACCGGGGTCGTCATCCGTCACCGTTAGCGGGCCGGAGCTGATGAAGTCGAGCCCGACATCCATCACGTCGGTCAGCAGCACGTTGCGCCCGTAGGGGTTGTCGCGCCCGCTGCCGTCGAACTCGGCGGGGTAGGCGGCCCTCAGGAAGGCGTACCGCTGGGTGCCCACGTCGAGCGGAACGTTGCGGATATTGATGTCGTAGTAGGCGGTGCGCCCGACGTCCTTGCCATCGATCGAGCGGTCAACCAGGGTCTTGGTGACCACGAAGCGCGGCCGCACGGCCCAGATCACCACGTCCTTCTCGTTGACGGCGCCGTTGAAGTCCACCTTCACCTGGAAGCCGCCCTTGCCCAGCGGGGCCCCGGTGTACCAGGTAGAGGTCACGTCCTGCTGGAAGTAACCGTCGATCATCCGGTAGGGGTCGTCGTAGCGGGTGCCGGTGGGGTCGCCGTAGCCTTGGTCTACGGTGTTGCCGCACTGCGAGCGGCCCACGTTCACCAGCGGCTTGATCTGGTAGGTCTGGGCCCTTTGCAGGTCGTTGCCCAGCGCCGGGGTGTCGTCCCAGCAGAAGCCCGGCTTCTGCCGCACGTACACCTGGATGGTGGCGGTGATGGACTCACCCGGAGCCAGCACGTCGAACCTGGGGTCTGGGGTGTTCTGCCAGTTCCAGGTGACGACGTGGTTGGTGGAGTCGTAGGTGGCCCCTCCAGGGTTGGCGGTGCTGGTGATCACGCCCAGCTCGGCGGGCAGCGCGTCGGCCATGGTCACGTTGTAGGCCGGGGAGGTGCCCGCGTTGGTGACGGTGATGGTGTAGGTGGCGGTGAAGACGCTGCCGGGTGCCACAGCCGGGTCGTTGGCCGCGTCGAGGGTGTAGTCGAGCCGGTTCTTGGGCCTGCCGTCGGGGAAGACGTTGAGGTGGTGCTCAGGCCCGGCCCAGGTCAGCACGTGGTGGTCTACGTTCTTGGTGATGGTGAGGTACGTGCCGATCCAGGTCTTGGTGACGGTGAAGTCCTTCAGCGGCCAGCGGTATACGGTATCGCCGTACTGGTAGTGCACGTACAGCGTCACCTTGACCGTCGCGCTGATGGGCATGTCCTTGAGCCCGAGGTTGGCGTTGGGCTGGAGGTAGGCGTCGCCGTCGGGGTCGCGGCAGAGCTTGGGGGTGACGAGGTTGTTGCAGGCCGCGAAGTGCACCTTGTCGGCGCCCTCGAGGACTTCGAACTCGAAGTTCAGGAGGGGGTCGGGCAGCCTGATCGCGGTCTGGGGCTGCTTGGTGTACAGGCCCGCCGCGATGGGGAAGGCGTTCTCCCGCGGGATGTTGCGGTCGATGCGGTCGTCTTCGGGCTTGAGGATGTTCTCCTCGGCGAAGCGCGAGCCGACGCGCTGCTTGGTGGCCTGCCGGTTGAAGTACAGGTGGGAGATGTTGTAGAAGAAGACCTTGAACTCCTCGAGGATGGCGGTGTTGTCGGTGTTCTCGGCGGCCACGACCACCTTGGCGGGCTGGCCGAGCAACAGCAGCAGGTCCTGACCGCTGTTCAGGCTGCCGCCGTGGGTGGCGTAGAGGGTGAACACCGCGGTGCCGTCGGCGCCGGTGTAGATGCCGTCCCGGAATCCCGACGCGCCGATCTGACCCTTGGCGCAGCCGCGGATGATCGCCACGTGGTCGCCGAACAGCTCGGCCACGTTGACGACGATGGGGGCGTTGACCACGGCCGCACCGGTCGCGTCGGTGGCCCTCACCGTGACGCAGACCGCCTCTTCGGTCTGCGAGGCGTAGAGGTTCACCTCTTTGTTGGCGTTGCGCTCGCGGTTAAAGGGCAGGTCCATGTCGAGCGCGTCCCTGACCGCCGTGATCTCCAGCCTGGCTACCGTGGCGGAGGGCGGAGGGGCCTGCTGGTAGACCAGGATGACCTCGACCTTCTTGCCGCTGGAGAGATCGACGCTCCTGACCGCCGGGTCCTGGTATCCCTTGACCTGCCCGCCGTCGATGTTGTAGGTGCCGGGCTCGAGGTCGGCAAGGAGCTTGCTGCCCGCCACCTTACCGCTGAAGACCACCTTGCCCGCAGCGGTAGTCACTTCGACGCTGGCTTCGCTAATGCCCTGTACTTTGATCTCGAGGGAACCGCTCTGTTTGACGTTGCTCGTGCAGCTGGCCAACACGAATAGAAGACCAGCGATCAGCACCAATACCCATCTAGGGTGCATACTGACCTCGCAATTTGTGTGCAAAACCGCCTGACTTGTCGTCGCCGGTTGAATATAATTGCTCATGTCGGGAGACCCGACGCAGATGCGCCAAGACGCCAAGGTTCGCGCCAGTAACGTTTTGGCGCATCCTGTTCTGAACAGCCAGATTTTTAGGGTAGACGGTAGCGCAATGCGGAGCAAATCAACGTGGCCTGGCTCAGTTCAGCGAGAATCTCCCGGAGGATCACCTCCTTTCTAAATCTCACACACTGTTCTCAGATATTTACGTTTTCATGATAGGTCTGCGTTACCTCGTTGTCAATCTGGTTCTAGGTAACGGCACGCGTTATTCTCGCGTGACGTTGATGTATGGATGACGTTTTTGAAAGGGTAGATATCGGTGCCCAACACTCAATTATGAGCGTGAAATGATGTGAGCCGCTCATGATTCAGCCCCCCTTACATTAAGGTCATGAACGCCGAGTTGCTTCAGTACGCGCTGCGCGTCCTCGCGGTGAGGGCGTACAGCGAGGCCGCGCTCGAGCGAAAGCTGCTCAGGCGGGGCAGCGCGGCCGAGGTAGAGGCGGTGCTGGCTGAAGTCAGGCGCATGGGCTACCTCGACGACCGCAAGTACGCCGAGGGCTATGCCCGGCTGTATCAGGGCAGGTGGGGCGCGGCCAAGATCCGCCGCTCGCTCAAGGCCAAGGGCGTGCCCGACCGCGTCATCGACGAGGTGCTGCGGGCCCTCGAGCCCGAAGGCGACCCGGTGGCCGAGGCCCTGGCCCTCCTCGAGCGCTACCAGAGCCGCCACAAGGGCGACAAGCCCAAGGCCATCCGCTTCCTCGCCAACCGGGGCTTCTCCTTCGCGGCGGCGCTCGAGGCCTGGGCGCGCTACGAGGCAGGGGAAGCTGAGGGCTAAACGCTGAACGCGGGTCGTACGTCGTACGCAAAACGCCCAACGTCGAACGCTGAACGCAAAACGCCTTGGCCCTCGACCCTAGACCCTTGACTCTCGACGCTGGCGATGGGGCTCTCGAGGCCTTGCCGGGCGTCAAAAGGAAACGCCGGGCTCCTGTGACCCGGCGCGGCGAATTTGCTCAGGCGGGCTGCTCGACCTCGTACGGCTCGACCACCACCCGCACCTCCACCGGCACGTTGAGGCTCGCGGTGACCGAGCAGTACTTCTCGTGCGAGAGCTGGGCCGCGCGCTGTAGAGCCTCCTGCGTGACGTTGGGCCCCGCCCCGTAGTGGGTGATCACGATGCGGGTGTAACGCTTGGGGTGCTCCTCGGCCCGCTCGCCCACCGCCTCGACCCGGTAGCGCGCCAGCGGCTGGCGCTTCTTGGTCATGATGTCCACCACGTCGTAGGCCGTGCACCCCGCCGCCGCCGCCAGGAGCAACTCCATGGGCCGCATCCCGCTGGCAGGCTGGTCGCCGTCGATCAAGACCTTGTCGCCCTGCTCGTTGATGCCCAGGAAACGGTGGCCGGTGAGTTGATGGAGTACGACACGCTTCGTCGCCATGGGCCCAATTTACGTTGCCGCTCGTGGGGCAAAAGTCATCTCATCGACCGTCGAACGCTAAACGCCGATAGCCGGGCGCGGGTCGTACGTCCTACGTCCTAGGTCGTACGCCAGACGCAAAACGCAAAACGCAAGACGCAAAACGCAAGACGCATGTCCTACGTCTTACGTCGTACGCCGTATGCGAAACGCGAGACGCCAAACGCCAAACGCCTTGTTCCCCCCCTTAGCAAGGGGGGCTGGGGGGATACCCCCTCCCCGCTGGCGGGGAGGGTTGG
>NZ_QXDL01000155.1:0-10035 GCF_003574345.1 Calidithermus terrae | reverse complement strand
TCTCCCCCTCCGAGGTGACCAGGAAGTGGGGGTTCGTCCCCAAGTCAATCCCAATAGCCTCTTGGGTCTGAGGCAGGGGTACAGCCTCGACCTCGCAACTGAACACCACATACCAATGCTCTCCCTCTCGCTTCACCGTCGCGGTCTTGACCTCCCCTTCGAGCGGGCGGTGGAACTTGCACTTGACCGAGCCGATGCCGTAGAGGAAGACCCGCTTCCCGCCTCCCTGCACCTTGACCCCGGTTTGGCCCGCCTGGGGGAAGGTGAACGAGTCGTAGCGCTCCCGTCCCTTGAAGCGGGGGTAGCCCGCTTTCTGTCCCGCTCCCGCCTTGACCCTGCGGAAGAAGCCCTGGAAGGCTTTGTCCACCCGCTCGATGACGTTCTGCAAGACCTGGGAGTGGACGCCCTTGTACTCCGGCAGCTCGGTGCGTATCTCGGGCAACCACCGTTTTTGCTCGTAGAAGCCCACCGTTTTGCCCGCTTTCTGGTAGGCCTCCCGCCGCTCCTGCAAGGCCGCGTTGTACAACTGGCGGCACAGCGCAAGGGTGCGCTCCAGGTCTTTGTGCTGGGGCTGGGTGGGGTACAAGCGGTACTTGAACGCCTTCCTAGTCATCGTCCACCTGATGCTTGCGCTGGGACTCGATGTAGCGCTGGATGGTCTGGGCTGAGATGTTCCCAGCACTCCCCACGTAGAAGGAGGGCGTCCACAAATGACCGCCGCCCTTGCCCCGCCGTAGCTTCGGAAACTCTTGCAGGATGCGCCGAGCCGAAACGCCTTTGAGTATCTTGGCCACGTCCGAGGGCGACCACTTCGGCGGCACAGACACAAACAGGTGGGCGTGGTCGGGCATGACCTCCATGCCCAAAACTATCCAGTCCCTCATCGAGCAGGCCTCCCGGAATACCTGCATCAGCCTTTCGCGCACCTCGCCCACAAAAACGTGCCTGCGGTACTTGGGGGTGAACACCAGATGGTAGTTCAGATTGTAATGCGAATGGCGCGTGGTGCGTTCTTCAGGCACGTGCATATGATAGCACATCCGCCGCCCACTATGCTATGTGCTCCTTCGGAGCGCGTGGGGGAGTCCATGTATCCCCGGTTTAAAAACCGGGGGATTATAGCTCCCCCACGCCCCCTCTTTTTTCTAATCCGCTACTATGGAACCACAAAGCCCACACGTGATGTCGTCGAAGCTTACCGGGAGGTGGACTTTTGGGAAGACCTCGAGCGTGGATACGGCGTCTACTTCATCGTTTACACGGACGAGAAACCAACCGAAATCTACTTCGGCTTTTACTCAAATGACTGACTTGTGAGGGTGTCCTGCGTTTATATACCAAGCCCAGGCGTTAGCATGGGTCTGTGAAAGCCATCTTCGTCGCACCCACCCGCCCCAACGTGGGCCTCACCAGCACCGCGCTCGGCATCGTGCGGGCGCTCGAGCGCTCGGGGCTCAGGGTCGGCTTCTGCAAGCCGGTGGCGCAGGACTACTCGGCCACCGACCGCAGCGTGCACTTCGCCCGCGAGGTGGGGCGCATCGCGGTGCCCGACCCCATCCCCCTGGGGCGTGCGGAGAACCTGCTGAGCGAGGGCCAGGAGGACGACCTGATGGAGGAGGTGATGCGGGTGTACCAGCTCGCCGCCGAGGGCGCCGACGTGGTGGTGGTGGAGGGGCTGGCCCTGGGGGCCGCCAACGCCTACGCCGCGCGGCTCAACGCGGAGATGGCGCGCAACCTCGAGGCCCTCACCGTGCTCGTCACCACCCTCCAGGGCTCCACGCCCAAGGAGGTCGCCGACCAGATGGAGCTGATGCTGCCCAGCTTCGGCGAGCGGGTGGTGGGCTACATCCTTAACTACGCCCCGCCCGCCGAGGAGACCTACACCTCCAAGCTGCGCACCCGCAAGAAGATCCTCGCCGACGCCAAGCTGGCCCAGCTCGGGGTGATCCCCCTCAACCCCGACCTCACCGCCCCCCGGGTCTCCGACGTGGCCGCCCACCTGGGCGCGACCGTGGTCAACGCGGGCGAGATGGCCACCCGGCGCGTCAGCAAGACCTTCGTGGCTGCGCGCAGCGTGCCCCAGATCGTCAGCCTCTTCACCCCGGGGGCGCTGGTCATCACCTCCGGCGACCGCGACGACGTGGTGATGGCGGTGTCGCTGGCCCACCTCAGCGGGGTGCCGCTGGCGGGGCTGGTGCTCACCTGGAACTACCTGCCCGAGGAGCCCATCCAGCGCCTGTGCCGCAGCGCGCTCACCTCCGAGCTGCCGGTGCTGATGGTGGAGAGCGACACCTACACCACCGCCACCCGGCTGGCCCAGATGGACCGTCAGATCCCCCTCGACGACCTGGGGCGCGTGGAGCGGGTCCTCGACTACGTGGCCGACAAGCTCGACACCGCCCCCCTCAAGGCGCGCCTCCAGACCCCCGAGGAGCGCCGCATGACCCCGCCCGCCTTCCGCTACGAGCTCATCAAGCGGGCCAGCGCCGCCCGCAAGCGCATCGTGCTGCCCGAGGGCGATGAGCCGCGCACCGTGAAGGCCGCCGTGATCTGCCACGAGAAGGGCATTGCCCGCTGCGTGCTGCTCGCCAAACCCGACTCGGTGCACGCCGTGGCCGAGGCTCAGGGCGTCACCCTGCCCAGCAGCCTCCAGATCATTGACCCCGACGAGGTGCGCGAGCGCTACGTGGGGCCCATGGTCGAGCTGCGCAAGCACAAGGGCCTCACCGAGCCGCAGGCCTTGCAGCAGCTCGAGGACACCGTGGTGCTCGGCACCATGATGCTGGCCCTGGACGAGGTGGACGGCCTGGTCTCGGGCGCGGTCCACACCACCGCCAACACCGTGCGCCCCGCGCTCCAGCTCATCAAGACCGCGCCGGGGGTCAAGCTCGTCAGCAGCGTGTTCTTCATGCTCATGCCCGAGCAGGTGCTCGTCTACGGCGACTGTGCCATCAACCCCGACCCCGACGCCGAGGAGCTCGCCGACATCGCCATCCAGTCGGCCGACTCCGCCGCCGCCTTCGGCATCACCCCGCGCGTGGCGATGATCTCCTACTCCACCGGCACCTCCGGCGCGGGCGAGGACGTGGAGAAGGTCGCGCGGGCCACCGCGATCGCCAGGGCCCGCCGCCCCGACCTCGTCATCGACGGCCCCATGCAGTACGACGCCGCCAGCGTGGAGAGCGTGGGCCGGCAGAAAGCCCCCGGCTCCCCCGTGGCCGGGCGGGCCACCGTGTTCATCTTCCCCGACCTCAACACCGGCAACACCACCTACAAGGCCGTCCAGCGCAGCGCCGGCGTGGTCAGCGTAGGCCCCATGCTCCAGGGCCTGCGCAAGCCCGTCAACGACCTCTCGAGGGGCGCCCTCGTCGATGACATCGTCTACACCATCGCCCTCACCGCCATCCAGGCCGACCGCGGGGCGGCGGGGAGTGGCAAGCTATAAACAAAGGCCCGTGGATCGTGGCGTGCAGTCCGTGGTCTGTCGAGGGTCAAGGTCGAGGGCGTACGACGCAAGACGTAGGACGTAGGACACGCGTTTAGCGTTCGGCGTTGGACGTACGACCCGCGCCCGGCGTCCGGCTATCGGCCATAGGCGTTGCGCCTCCCGCCCCCGCTCCCCCTTGCCGAGCGTGGTAGACTCGAGGACAGGGCGTACAAGTCTGCAGCATAGGTGTATGCCCGGAGGTGACGTATAAGGGACGTTCCAATCAACGAGCGGATTCGGGTGCGGCAGGTTCGCCTCATCGACGAGAACGGTACGCAGGTGGGCATCGTGGATACCCGCGAGGCCTTGCAGATGGCTAAGGAGCGCGAGTACGACCTGGTGCTGGTTTCGCCCACGGCGGTGCCGCCGGTGGCCCGGCTCCTGGACTACGGCAAGTGGCGCTACGAGCAGCAGCAGGCCGAGAAGGAGGCCCGCAAGAAGGCCAAGCGCACCGAGGTCAAGAGCATCAAGCTGCGCCCCAAGATTGACACCCACGATTACAACGTGAAGGTCGGGCATGTGCGGCGCTTCCTCGAGGAAGGCCACAAGGTCAAGATCACCATCATGTTCCGCGGCCGCGAGATGGCCCACCCCGAACTGGGCTACAAGCTCCTCGAGCGCGTCGCCAAGGACATGGAGGGTCTGGGCTTCGTGGAGATGCGCCCGGAGATGCTGGGCCGCGACATGAACATGGTCATGGCCCCGGGCTCCAAGCCCTCGGCGCAGCCCCAGGCGCAAGCCTCTGCCCCACAGTCCAACTAACCGCGTGCAACTCCAGGCTGGGCCGACGCCCAGCCTGTTTCGTCCTGCCGCGAAGCCTCGAGGGCTTGGCTGAGGCCCCCCCTCGGTGCTATACTCGCAAGGCTGCCGAGCCGTCAAGACCCCCCGCGGGCGCTCGAGGCAGCCGCTAAAGCCGCCGTCGCGGCCCGGCGAACTCCGCCGGAAGACAAGGAGAAGCACGATGCCGAAGATGAAGACCCACAAGGGCGCCAAGGGCCGTGTCAAGGTCACGGCCGGTGGCAAGGTGATCGCCAAGAAGCCCGGCAAGCGTCACCTCAACTACCACAAGTCCGGTTCCTCCATCCGCACCAAGGGCCGCAGCTTCACCCTGGCCGAGGGGGACGCCCGCCGCATGATCGAACTGCTGAGGGGTGAGGGTTAATGCCGCGCGCCAAGACCGGTGTCGTACGCCGCCGCAAGCACAAGAAGATCCTCAAGCTCGCCAAGGGCTTCTGGGGCCTGCGCTCCAAGAGCGTCCGCAAGGCCCGCGAGACCCTCTTCAGCGGCGCCATGCGCTCGTTCAACGACCGCCGCGAGCGCAAGGGCGACATGCGCCGCTTGTGGATCGTTCGCATCAACGCCGCCGCCCGCCAGCACGGCCTGAGCTACTCGGTGTTCATGGGCGGCCTCAAGAAGGCCGGCATCGAGCTCGACCGCAAGATCCTCGCCGACCTCGCCGTGCGCAACCCCGAGGCCTTCGCCGCGCTCGTCGAGAAGGCCAAAGCCTGACCGCCGGCCGAAAACCGCAGGGGCGCAGCACGCTGCGCCCCTGATCCTTTTTTCCGGCGTTGCCGCTTGCTCGAGCTGATGCGCCCCGGATTCTAGGGCAGTATAGCCGGAAGGGACCGCAACGCAAGCTACCCTACCGCCGCCGGCTTTCGCCTAGCCTGCTCCGGATGAAGGAGACCTTCCCGATTTCTACGGCCCGGGCTCGGGCGCCGCTCGGGCCCCTCTGCCCCGCCTCGGGCTCCACCGTTGCGGCTTTGGCGCCGTTCCGGGCGTCCCTGCCCGGCTCGAGCCCGGTGAGGGGCGCTCTATCGGAGAGGCCCGGGGCCATAAACTCAGGCATGGACTTCCGCGACCGTCACACCCTGCGCGTCCGGGTCGTTCCCGAGGACATTGACGAGCTCGAGCACGTCAACAACGCCGTGTACCTGCGCTACATCGAACGGGCGGTCAAGGCCCACGCCGAGCGGGTGGGGATGGGCTTCGCGGCGCTCAAGGGGTTGGGGGTGATCCCGGTGGTGCGCCGCCACGTCATCACCTACCGCCGCTCGGCCTTGCTGGGGGAGGAGCTCGAGGTCTTCACCCGCATCACCGCCTTCAGCGGCTTCCGCGCCGCCCGCCACAACGAGGTGCGCCGGGCGGGCGACCGGGCCTTGCTGGCGGAGGTCGAGACCGACTGGGTTTGGCTGGACGCGGAACGTGGCCGGCCGAAGAACGTGCCGCAGGCGGTGCTCGAGGCCTTCGGCCTGCTCTGAACGCCCATGGATACCCTCGAGCTCGTACGCCTTAACCTGCTCTCGCCGATGGTGCTGGCCTTCGCGCTGGGCATCGTGGCTACGCTGTCGCGCAGCGACCTCAAGATCCCCGAGGCCCTTTACACCGCCCTCTCCATCTACCTGCTGCTGGCGATCGGGCTCAAGGGCGGGGCCGAGCTCTCCATCACCCCGCTGGCGGCCTTCTGGAGGCCGGCGCTGGTGACGCTGGGGCTGGGCGTCGTGACCCCGCTTCTGGCCTACGCCGTCCTGCGGCGGCTGGGGCGCTTCGACGTGGCCGACGCTGCCGCCATCGCCGCGCACTACGGCTCGGTCTCCGCCGTGACCTTCATCGCCGCCCTCACCTTCCTCCAGACCGCGGGAATCCCCTACGAGGGCTTCATGCCCACGCTGGTGGCGATCCTCGAGGTCCCCGCCATCGTCATCGCCTTGCTCATCGCCCGGCAGCGTCTGGGCGGGGCGGAGACCCTGGGCGAGGCCATCCGCGAGGTCTTCTCGGGCAAGAGCATCCTGCTGCTGGTGGGGGGACTGGCGATCGGCTTCTTCTCCGGTAAGCCGGGGCTCGAGCAGGTGGCCCCGCTGTTCGTCGAGCCCTTCAAGGGGGCGCTGGTGCTGTTCCTGCTCGAGATGGGCATGGTGGCGGCCAAGCGGCTGCGCGACCTGCGCAAGGCGGGGGGCTTCCTGGTGGCCTTCGGCTTGCTGATGCCGGTGCTGCAAGGGGCCTTGGGCGTGGGCCTGGGGACGTGGGCCGGGCTGTCGCTGGGCGGGGCCACGGTGCTGGGCACCATGGCGGCCAGCGCCTCCTACATCGCCGCCCCGGCGGCGGTGCGCATCGCCTTGCCGCAGGCCAACCCCAGCTATTACCTCACCGCCGCGCTGGGCATCACCTTCCCCTTCAACCTCACCCTCGGCATCCCGCTCTACTTCGCGCTCTCGCGCCTGTTCCACGGAGGCTAGCCATGCAGACCGTGCCGCTCAAGCTCGTCACCATCATCGCCGAGGCCTTTCTCGAGGAGAAGCTCGTCCGCGAGGTCAAGAAGCTGGGCGCCAGCGGCTACACCCTGAGCCCGGCCCGGGGCGAGGGCAGCCGGGGGGTGCGGGCGAGCGAGTGGGAGGGGGGCAACGTGCGGCTGGAGGTGGTGGCGAGCCCGCAGGTGGCCGAGCGCATCCTCGAGCGCCTGGCCGAGGTCTACTTCCCCAGCTACGCGGTGATCGCCTTCACCCAGACCGTCGAGGTGGTGCGGGGCGAGAAGTACGCCTGAAGCGGCGGGCGTCTGAGCCTCCCGCCCGGCCCGGGCGCACTATAATCCTGAGGATGCGCCCCCTCGCTTTTGTCGGCTGGTTCGTGGTCGCGTTCAGCGGCTTCTTCGTGCTGGCGGCCATCGGCGACCTGCTCGGCGGCTCCGCCGCTGAGGACGCGGAGCCGGGGGTCGTCGCCGGGCTGGCGGTGTTCTTCGCCGTCGTGGGCTACCTGGGCTACCGGCTCGCGGTGAGCAGGCCCGTGGGGGCCGCGGCCCTTTCGCCGGAGCAGCGGGTGCTCGAGCTCGCGCAGCGCATGCAGGGCCGGCTGACCCTGGCCGAGGTGGTGCTGCACTGCAAAATGCCCGTCCCCCAGGCCAAAGAGGTCATGAAAACCCTGGTGCGCCAGGGCCTGGCCGAGCTGCACCTCACCGACGGCGGGGAGGAGGTCTACGCCTTCGGCGGCTTCATCCCCGAGGAGAAGGCCAGCGCCAAGGACCCCTTCGAGACCTGAGGGCGCTAGCGCGACCAGCGCAGGTCCATCTCCTCGCGCTCGCCCAGCGCGCTGCGCAGTAGCTCGAGCAGCGCGGGGTCGGCGCCCTGCTCGGCGAAGTAGTCGAGGGTGGCGCGGTTGATGTAGTAGTCCTGGTCGTCGGCGGCTTCTTCCTCGAGCTGATCGAGCATGAACCGAAGCTGCTCCTCGCTGATGCTCCCCAGGCTGGCCCCGCTGGCGGCGTCGAACAGTTGTACCATGGCTCGAGTATAGCCAGCCGGGGCGCTTTTCTGAAATAAAGTGCATATTCCGCTCGGTTTCCCGGCGCCCTCGGTCACAATGAGAGCCGATGCACGAGATGGACTGGCAGCTCCTGGCCCCGATCTCCATCGAGGGCAGCAACCTGATCGTGGAGTACTGCGAGCACGAGGGCCGTATCGCCATCCGGCTGGGGGGCTTCGCCGGGGTGGTGTTGCCGCTGTCGGAGTTCGAACTGCTGATCCAGCACCTCACCAGCGGGCGCGGCTGGGGCGGCAACGGCGTGCACTGGTCGCCGCCTTTCCTGAAGGTGGGCTCGCGCACCTTCACCCTCAAGGACGCCGGCAGGCGGGCTCTGGCGGAGACGCTGGCCCGCGTCCCCGGCCTGAGCGCGCACCCAGCCCCGCGGCCGGAGGCCAACCCCTGGCAGCAACGGCTCGTCGAACTGCTGCACAGCCCGCTCGAGGGCCTCCCGTCCGCGCTGGACCGGCTCGCGGCCCTGGCTTTCGAGCGGCTCGAGCTGCAGGGCCTGAGCCTGTGGGTGCACGACCCGGCGGCCGGCAGCTACACCCTGGCGGCGCGGGTGCCCAAGCTGCTCGAGCCCCGCGTGCTGAGCCCGCGCGGCTACCCCGAACTCCTCGAGCAGTCCTTGCTGCTCCCGCTGCACAACCTCCAGGCCGACGGCCGCGCGGCCGAGTTGCGCGCCGTCGGCGAGGCCTGGTGCTTCGGTGCGTTGCTGCAGGTGCCCATCCGGCTCGAGCGCGAGGTGAGCGCCGTGCTCTGGCTCGAGCGGCGCGAGAGCCAGCCCTGGAGCGAGCTCGACCAGTTCGTCGCCCTCCAGCTCGCCGAGGCCCTGCGGCCCCACGTGGCGGCGGCCCTGACCCAGGGTTACCAGCCCAACTCGCCGGAGGCCTTCCGGCGCTACCTCGAGCAGGCCGTTGCCCGGGCCCGCCGGCAGGGTCACTGGGTCGGGCTGGTCTGGTTCAAGAGCCCGGGCCTCAGCGAGGTGCAGCGGGCCCGCGTGCTCGAGGTGCTGCAGCGCTCGCTGCGCTACTCCGACGCCGCCATCGAGGCCAGCCCCGAGGACTTCCTGCTGCTCCTGTCAACCCTGCGCGCCCCGAGCGGGGCGGCCCGCGCCGCCGAGCGGATCGTGGCGCGGTTGCAGATCGTCATGGGCAGGCTCCCGGCGCTGGGGGTCGCGGTCCTGCCTGAGCAGGCGAGCACCGCCGAGGAGCTCTGGCAGCAGGCCGAGCAGGCCGCCGTGAAGGCGCTCCGGAGCGGTCAGGGCGACCTGGCCCGCGTCGAGTAGGCGGGCGGCTGGGCTCGAGGCGGCAGCGGTCCTCGAGGGCTTCCCCGGAACATTCAAGGCCGGCAGCACCGGAGCCACCGCGCTTAAAGCCGAGCCCCGCCTGGAACGGGCGGGGCTCGGCGGACTAGAGTTCAGGAAGCAGGGGAGACCTTGGCCCCGATCTCCCAGCGGGCCAAAGCCTTGAGCAGAACGTCCCGCTCGTTCTGGTGGGACAAGCGGGTGAGGGCTTCGGACACCGGGAACCAGGCCGCGTCGTCCACCTCTTCTTTCTGCGGCCGGGGTTGGCCGGACACGTACTTCATCAAGAAGTGATGGACCTCCTTGGTCACCGTGACCGGGGTGGCGTCGTCCTTGACGGTGAAGTGGTAGCGAATGCTCCCCAGGGGAGCCAGGACCCGTGCCTCGATGCCGGTCTCCTCGCGCACCTCGCGCACCGCCGTCTGGGGGTAACGTTCGCCCTGCTCGACCTGCCCCTTGGGCAGGCTCCACATGCGCCCTTCCTTGATGGCGATCAGCAAGGCCTCGAGGGCGCCCTCGTTGGAGCGCAGCACCACGCCCCCCGCCGACACCACCCGCCGTTTCGTGGTCGGGTGGGCGGAAGGCTTTTTGGTTTTGCGGCGACGTCTCGAGGAAGTGGTGAAATGCATGGGCAAAACCTTCTTCCCTCCAGTGTAAGCCCCGCAGGGTGTTCTCGGGGTGTATATCCCCACATACTAAGGCTTACGGAGTGAGGCAGTAAAAAAAGGACGCCGTCAGGCGTCCTTTCTTTGTCGAGACTTTGAGAAGAGAGAGTCAGCAGCCAGGGGTTTGAGTTTCGAGATGGCCCTCTTTCGAGGGCGAGAAACTCCTTAGAAAGGAGGTGATCCAGCCGCACCTTCCGGTACAGCTACCTTGTTACGACTTAGCCCCAGTCATGAGCCCGGCCCTCGGCGCCTGCCTAGGGCTACCGGCGACTTCAGGCAGAACCCAC
>NZ_QXDL01000154.1:0-10097 GCF_003574345.1 Calidithermus terrae | reverse complement strand
CGTTTTACCCGCCGTGCGTCGCCCAGCTCGGCCTCCGCGAAATGCAGGCTGGCCCATTGAACCGGATCCTCGGGATGCAGTTCCATCGTCTCGAACCATACAGGGTTGAGATGTGGGTAATGACAAGCTCTGAAGAGCGGGGAGTCGTCACAAGCATCGCACCGGCCGGTCTGATAGTGTGGGGCGTCATGAGCCAACAATCCTCCCCTTCGGCCCCGGCCGCCCAGGCCGGACAGGCCGACAAACCCAGCAGCCCCAAGCGCGACTGGGAAAGCTTTGTCGCCCGGCAGGTGCAGGAGCAGACGGCTCGGCACGAGTACCCGCTACGGCGGAAGCTGGACTTTTCCCCCTTCGAGGAAGCCCTGGCCCGCCTCGAGCCCTCCCTCCTCGAGCGCCTCGAGGCCCTCACCCAATCCTCGAGCATCCCCGAACTCCAGGCCGCCCTGCAGCGCGGCGAAACGAGTTCCGAACAGCTCACGCTCTTCTACCTGGGGCGCATCCGCCGCTACAACGACCGGCTGGGCGCCTACCTCGAGCTCAACCCCCTGGCGCTCGAGCAAGCCCGCGCCCTCGACCTCGAGCGCCGGCAAGGCCGCCTGCGCGGCCCCCTCCACGGCATCCCCCTAAGCCTCAAGGACAACATCGCCACCGCTACCCCCATGCACACCACCGCCGGGGCCGCCGCCCTGCGCGAGGCCGTCGCCGACCGCGACGCCTTCGTGGCCCGGAGGCTGCTCGAGGCCGGCGCCGTGATCCTGGGCAAGAACAACCTCTCGGAGTGGGCCAACTTCATGACGAGCACCTCGGTCAACGGCTTCAGCGCCCTGGGCGGCCACACCCGCAACCCCTACGGCCCCTTCGACGTCGGGGGCAGCAGCAGCGGCACGGCCGCCGCGGTGGCGGCCAACCTGGCGGTGGCGGGGGTCGGCAGCGAGACCTCGGGCTCGCTGGTCTACCCGGCGGCCCAGAACAGCCTCTTCACCCTCAAGCCCACCCTGGGCCTGGTCAGCCGCGACCGCATCATCCCCATCACCGACGCGCAGGACACCGCCGGCCCCCTCGCCAAGAACGCCGCCGACCTCGCCGTGCTCATGAGCGTGCTGGCCGCCCACGACCCCAACGACCCCCTCACCCAGCGGGCGCTGCACCCCAGGGCCGGGGAGTTCGCCAAGGCCCCGGCCCCCCTCTCGCTGCGGGGCGTGCGCGTGGGCTGGGTGCAGCACGTCCAGCGCGAGGGCGACGTGCCCGTGCTCGAGCGCGTCGCGCGGGCCTTGGGCGAACTGGGCGCCGAGCTGGTGCCCGTGCCCTTCCCGGAGGCCAAGATCGAGATGCTGCCGGTGCTGCGCTACGGCCTGCGCCAGGGCGTGAACGCCTACCTCGAGGCCACCGGCGCCCCGGTGCGAAGCCTCGAGCAGGTCATCGCCTTCAACGCCCACAACCCGGCCGCCGCCCCCTACGGCCAGGACCTGCTGCAGGCCTCCCAGGCCGAGCCCATGAGCGCCGAGGACTACCGCGCCCTGGTCGAGCACAACCGCAGGACGGGCATGGCGACGCTGCGCGACCTGATGAGCCAGAACGGGGTTTCGCTGCTCGTGACGGTGAGCAACAGCCTCTCGCTCTACACCTCGACCTCCGGCTTCCCCGTGCTCAACCTCCCGGCCGGCTACCGCGACTCCGGCGAGCCAGTAGGGGTTTCGCTGGTGGGGGACCTCCTCGAGGACGCCCACCTCATCTCCCTGGCACAGGCCATCTCAGAGCGCCTGAACGCCCGCCGCCCGCCCCGGCTGTGAGCCGAGGGTCTGAGGGGAAGCGGGTAGCCATCAGCTATCAGCCGTCAGCCTTCAGCGGGAAGCCCGTGGCGTGTGGGAATATCCCCCCCAGCCCCCCTTGCTAAGGGGGGTGACAATGCGCCTCGCGCCTCGCGCCTCGCGCCTCGCGTTTTGCGTTTTGCGTCTTGCGTAGGACGTACGACGTACGACGTACGACGTAGGACGCACGCCCCACGCCCGGCCACCAGCAATCGGCATTCAGCATCTAGCGTAGATTAGGCCTATGGAAGCCGTGTTCCTCCTGCGCGACCTGCTGGTGCTCCTGCTGCTGCCCGTCCTGGCGATCAGCGCTCTGCTGAGCCTGCCCCTGCTGGTGCGCGAGCCCGCCGCGTGGCAGTTGCGCTTCTTCAAGGCCGTGGCGGCGCTGGCGATAGCGGGTTTCGTGCTCGAGCTGCTGCTGCGCTTCCTCTTCAACGGCGGCTCGGCCTGGCTGCACTCGATCTACGGCCTCCTCACCGCCTTAATCCTCTACGCCGTCAGCGGCCTCGAGCCCGGCGGCTGGCTGCGGCGGGGCCTGGCCCAAGCCCCCGAACGCATCGGCCCCTACTTCTTCTGGGCCAGCTTCGTAGGCCTGCTGCTGTGGTGGCGATTCATTGAAACAGGGCGATAGGAAGCCGGCAGCGGGCAGCTTTCAGCGATAAGCCGTCAGCGATAAGCGATAGGCTCGTGGCCTGTGGCCCGTGGTTTACCCCTCGCCGTCCCTCCCCGGCGCCGGGGAAGGAATATCCCCCCCAGCCCCCCTTGCCAAGGGGGGTAAACAAAGGGCGTCTTGCGTTTTGCGTCTTGCGTTCGGCGTAAGACGTACGACGTACGACCCGCGTCTTGCGTTTAGCGTTTTGCGTCTTGCGTACGACGTACGACGCAGGACGTACGACCCGCATCAGACGTACGACGTACGACGTAAGACGCCCGCCCCGCCCCCGGCTATCGACCATCGACGCACATTTTGCGTTTCCCGCCCGACCTACGGTAGCTTAATCTTCGTGCGGCCCGGGCCCGTCGAACTGGTCACCAACGCCCCTGCGGATTGGCCCAAGGTCTACCTCGAGGGCCCCCTCACCGCACACACCCCCACCCTCCACTTCATCACCGCCGTCGAGACGCGCTTTCGCACCTCGCACGTACAGGTGCTCGAGGCCGACGTGGTGCGGGTGACGCGGCAGGGCGTGCTGGTGGTGCCGCTGCGGGTGAAGGCCCCGGACGGGGAGTACGACCTCTTCTTCTACCCCGAGGCCGACGAACGCGCCGCGGGGCACTTCGTGGCGGTGCACGAGATCGCGCAGCGGTACGGCCGGCTCAGGCCGGTCTTCTACAGCACCGACGACCTCTTCGCCATCTACCCCGACGACGTGGGCGAGGTGGCGCGGCAGGACCGGCTGTTCATCCAGGCCTCGCTCATGCCGCCCAAGGGGCAGTACGCGATGTGGTGGGCCGAGCAGCCCGGTGAGCGCTTCGAGCTCAGCCAGACCTACCTCCTCTTCGACCGGCTCTACCGCGAGATCGGCGGGCTCGAGTTCTCCGCCTTCGCCCAGATCCTCATCGAGATCGGCATGATCCAGAGCGAGGAGGAGGCCACCGCCTACACCTTCCCCGACCAGACCGTGGAGATCCCCCTGCAGGGCCCCGAGGGGATCCCCATGATCCTCTCCTTCTCCCAGACGCGCGGCATCCGCTTCCACTTCCACATCCAGCGCACGCCGCCCGAGTACCGCGAGCTCTTCCTCAACCTGGCGCTGCTGCGCTTCAAGCTGTGGCGCAAGCAGCCCGAGATCGCCTCCATGCCTCGCCTCGAGAGCCCGCCCCTCTTGTGGTGGCAGGACCTGGGCAAGCGCTTGCGCTCGCTGAGCGACGACCAGGCCATCGGCGCGGTGGGTTCGGTCAAGCGGTAAGGTCTCATTATTCTTTAAACTCATGAAACGAGTCTAAAGAAGAACTAATCAACCTAAAGGTTGATTTAACATCCACCGAACAGTTAGGATTCGGCGCAGGGTTCAAAGCCCAAATCCTTAGTGGAGGTAGCAATGCGCCGATTCACCCTTCTGGCCGCAGCCTTGCTGGTTATGGCTGCCTGCACGTCCAGGCCCCAGGGCACCGACGACACGGGCGTCCCCGTGCTCGGGCTGGACAACCCCCAGGTGATCCCTGGGCAGTACATCGTGGTTTACAAGAAGGACGCCGGGGTGCTGCCGGCCCTGCAGAGCCTGAAGGCAGGCTTGAGCGCGGGCGCGGTGCAGAGCCAGGCCCTTCAGAGCTTGGGGCTCGAGGGCGCCCAGGTCCAGCAGGCCTACACCGCCGCCCTGCAGGGCGTGGCCGTGCGCCTCTCCGACGATCAGCTCAGCCGCCTGCGCCAGGACGCGCGGGTCGCCTACATCGAGGCCGACCAGGTCATGGAGGCCTGGGCCACCCAGAGCCCGGCCACCTGGGGTCTCGACCGCATCGACCAGCGCGACCTCCCGCTGTCGAACAGCTACACCTACAACTACACCGGCGCCGGGGTCCACGCCTACATCATCGACACCGGCATCCGCCGCACCCACGCCGAGTTCAGCGGGCGCATGGGCAACGGCTACGACGCGGTGACCCCGGGCGGCAGCGCCAACGACTGCAACGGGCACGGCACCCACGTCGCGGGCACCGTGGGCGGCACCACCTACGGCGTGGCCAAGGGCGTGACCCTGCACGCGGTGCGGGTGCTCGACTGCAACGGCTCGGGCTCCAACTCGGGCGTGATCGCCGGGGTGGACTGGGTGGCGCAGAACCACGTCAAGCCCGCCGTCGCCAACATGAGCCTGGGCGGCGGGGCCTCCAGCGCCCTCGACAGCGCGGTCAACAACGCCATCGCCGCCGGGGTGAGCTTCGCCGTCGCGGCGGGCAACTCCAACGCCAACGCCTGCAACTACTCCCCCGCCCGCGTGGGCAACGCCATCACCGTGGGCTCGACCACCTCCTCCGACGCCCGCTCCTCCTTCTCCAACTACGGCAGCTGCCTCGACATCTTCGCCCCGGGCTCCTCGATCACCTCGGCCTGGCACACCTCCGACACCGCCACCAACACCATCAGCGGCACCTCGATGGCGACCCCGCACGTCGCGGGCGTGGCGGCGCTCTACCTGCAGGCCAACCCCAGCGCCACGCCCAGCGCCGTGACCAACGCCATCGTCGGCAGCGCCACCTCGGGCCGGATCTCCGGCGTGGGCACCGGCTCGCCCAACCTGCTGCTGTACTCCCTGCTCGGCAGCACCACGCCCCCGCCGCCCTCGGGTGAGACCTACACCGGCACCCTCAGCGGCACCGGCGCGTACAACTACCACCCCGGCTCCACCGGCTTCAGCTACGCCGGCGGCACCCTCAAGGGCACCCTCACGGGCCCGTCCAACGCCGACTTCGACCTCTACCTGCAAAAGCGCAGCAGCTCGGGAAGCTGGAGCACCGTGGCCCGCTCCGAGAGCTACACCTCGAGCGAGAGCATCACCTACTCGGCCAGCTCGGGCACCTACCGCTGGCTGGTCTACTCCTACAGCGGCTCGGGCTCCTACACCCTGACCGTACAGAAATAGACCGAAGCCCCTACCCCCCTCGAGCCTTCCTCGAGGGGGGCTTTCACATAGTAGGCCCCCTGTTGAGGGTCGAGAGTCTAGGGTCAAGGGTCGAGGGCCAAGGCGTCTCGCGTTCAGCGTTTAGCGTTCGACGTTCGACGTTGGGCGTATTGCGTACGGCGTAGGACGTACCCCCCGCGCTCAACACCAACAGCCACCCCGCCCCACTTCGCCCCCACCGGAATTAGGGTTCTCCTCACCATATGCACTGCCGTGCAGATGTGGTGTTCTGGATGGTGTTCTCGGGCGTTTATAAAACCTCAATGCCCGTATACATCGCCTCGAGGCCCTCGGCTCCGCCTCAATTCTTCACGTTCGGGGGCTGCTTTTCACCATCCCCGACAATGGTCGGTTGTATTATGTTTTTTACGTAATATGCTATAATGTCCGGGTGAGCACTGAGGTTACCGCAAACTACGACGCGTCCCAAATCAAAGTCCTGAAAGGTCTCGAGGGGGTTCGCCACCGGCCCGCCATGTACATCGGCGGGACGCAGTCCGACGGCTATCACCACCTCTTCAAGGAAATCCTGGACAACGCGGTGGACGAGGCCCTGGCGGGTTTTGCCACCGAGATCGTCACCACCCTGCACCCCGACGGCTCGATCACGGTCGAGGACAACGGGCGCGGCATCCCCGTAGACATCATGCCCGGTGAGGGCAAGCCGGCCGTCGAGGTGATCTACACCGTGCTGCACGCGGGCGGCAAGTTCGAGGAAGGGGCTTACAAGGTCTCGGGCGGCCTGCACGGGGTGGGCGCGAGCGTGGTCAACGCGCTGGCCGAGTACACCCGCGTGGAGGTCTTCCGCGACGGCAAGCATTACCTGATCGAGTTCAGCCGCGGCGACGTGACCAAGCCGCTCGAGGTCGTGGGCAACGCGCCCAAGGGCAAGCGCGGCACCCGCGTGACCTTCATGCCCGACCACACCATCTTCGACCCCGGCCTCACCTTCGAGGCCAGCAAGCTCAGGAACCGCCTGCGCGAGGTGAGCTTCCTGGTAGCGGGCCTGCGGCTGGTGTTCAAGGACGAGCAGCACCAGAAGGAAGAGGTCTTCTTCGACAAGGGCGGCGTGGCCTCCTTCGCGCGCTTCCTGGCCGAGGGCGACGAGCTGCTTTACGAGAAGCCGGTGCTCCTGCAGGGCGAGGTGGAGAACGTGAGCGTGGACGTGGGGTTGGTGCACACCCGCGGCTACAACATCGAGCTCGTCACCTACGCCAACATGATCCCCACCCGCGACGGCGGCACCCACCTCTCGGGCTTCAAGACCGCCTACACCCGCGCCATCAACGCCTACGCCAAGAAGGCCGGGCTGGTCAAGGACCTCGAGCCCACCGGCGACGACCTGCTCGAGGGCATCTCGGCGGTGGTCTCCATCAAGATCCCCCAGCCGCAGTTCGAGGGCCAGACCAAGGGCAAGCTTTTGAACCCCGAGGCCGGCACCGCGGTGAGCAAGGTGGTCTACGAGAAGTTCTCGGAGTACCTCGAGGAGAACCCCCGCGTCGCCAAGCTGATCTACGAAAAGGCCCAGCGCGCGGCCCAGGCCCGTGAGGCAGCCCGCAAGGCCCGCGAGCTCGTGCGCCGCGCCAACCCGCTCGAGTCCGACGACCTCCCCGGCAAGCTCGCCGACTGCCAGAGCGAAGACCCCGCCGAGGCCGAGCTGTTCATCGTGGAGGGCGACAGCGCGGGCGGCAGCGCCAAGAGCGGGCGCGACCGGCGCTTCCAGGCCATCCTGCCCCTGCGCGGCAAGATCTTGAACGTGGAGAAGGCCGGGCTTTCAAAGGCCCTGAAGAACGCCGAGGTGCGGGCCATGGTCGCCGCCATCGGCGCGGGCATCGGCGGCACCAGCGACGAGGCCCACTTCGACATCGAGAGCCTGCGCTACCACAAGATCATCATCATGACCGACGCCGACGTGGACGGCTCGCACATCCGCACGCTGCTGCTGACCTTCTTCTACCGCTACATGCGCCCCATCATCGAGCAGGGCTACCTCTACGTGGCCCAGCCCCCGCTCTACGGCCTGCGCGTGGGCAAGAGCAAGAACCTCGAGTACCTCTTCAACGACGAGGCCTTGAAGAAGGCCCTGGCCGAGATCGGGGACAAGAGCTACGAGATCCAGCGCTTCAAGGGCCTGGGCGAGATGAACGCCGAGCAGCTCTGGGAGACCACCATGGACCCCGCCAAGCGCGTGCTCAAGAAGGTCAGCATGGAGGACGCCCTCTACGCCGCCGAGATCTTCGAGAAGCTCATGGGCTCCGACGTGCAGCCGCGCCGCGAGTTCATCGAGGAGAACGCCCGCTTCGCGCAGCTCGACATCTGATCGCGGTTCCCACGAACACCCTCCGGTCCCGGAGGGTGTTTTACCCCGCACCGCTAACCCGGCCGTGCGGGGTATTCATCCGGGGCCTTTCCCAACCCGGGGCCAAGCGGGCCGCCTCGGCAGGAAAAATCCCGCTATCGAACCGCTCGAGGCCAGCCGGTCATCCCCCGATCGGTGCCGGGGGGTCGGTGAGGGTTGGGACGGCCGAGCAGCCCGGGGCTAAGCCGGTCGTAGAGTAGCCGTTTTGCCGGTGGCGTAAGCCGGGCGGGCCGGAGGGGGGCGAGCACCCTTTGCCTCACGCCGCTTTATACGAGCACCGGATCGCCGGCGCGTGGATTGGCTCTGTCCACAACATAGAATTGGCCCTTGAGATTGGAGTAGACCCCTCCTAACTTGGGGAGTTAGTACCCGGCATTCCGCTCCCCCGACCCACAGCCCTCGAGAAAGGTCAGGTGAACGCACACTATGAAAGCCAGCGAAGCCGTCAGCGTCGTGGTTGCCGACGCCTACCCGGTGGTATTGAGCGGCTGCTGCCGCCTCATCGCCAGCAACCCCCGCATCAAGGTGCGCGGCCACACCACCCGTGCCGACGATCTGCTGGCGCTGGTGGGGCTGCTGCGCCCTCAGGTGCTGGTCACCGACCTCAATTTCCCCGGCGTGGACGGGGCCGAGCTCGTCGCCGCCGCCCGCGAGCGCTCTCCGCAGACGCAGGTCCTGGTCTTCAGCGACCTGCACAACCACGCCGCCGTCCTGCGGGTGCTGCAGGCGGGGGCCTGCAGCTTCCTGCTCAAGGAGAGCTCAGCGGCCGAGCTCACCGAGGCCATCCTCGCCACCGCCGCCGGGAAGTCCTGCTTCTCCCCCCCTATCGCCGGGGTGCTGCTGGAGAGCCTGCGTAAACCCGCCCTCGAGCCCATCTCCGCCCGCGAGGGCCAGATCCTCACCCTCGTCGCCCGCGGCCTCTCCAACCAGGACATCGCCCGCGAGCTCGGCATCGCCGAGTCCACGGTCAAGACCCACCTGGTGCGGCTGTTCGCCAAGCTCGAGGTGCAAGACCGCACCGCGGCCATCGTGGTCGCGCTGCAGCGCAACCTCATCCGGCTCGAAAAGCCCGGGGTCTTCCCGCTGGCCGGCTAGGGCCCGCGCCGGGCCACGAACTCCACGGGGACGTGCTCGGAGTAGCCCCCTGTGCTCTGCAGGCTGAAGCGGATCTCCGAGCCCGAGACCCGCCCCACGTAGCGGTGCTCGACCTCGCGGGAAGGCCCGTTGCCCAAGGTCTCGAGCGTGCGGGTGACGAAGCTCAGGCGGTCGCCGCTCATGCGCCCCTCGAGCACCCCCCGCCGCAGCCCCAGGAAGGAGGCCGTGCCGCGCAGCTCGTTGCCCTCGAGCCTGAGCACGAACTCTTCCTGGTGCTTCGCGCCCCAGTCGTAGTTCACCTCGGCGTACCAGGTGCCGCTGACGTCCGTCACGGGTGCCAGCTCACCCTCCAGCGCGGCCTTGCCCCCGCCGGAGAACTTCTCCCACAGGTCCACGATCGAGCCCAGGTTGCCCGCCACCCCGCCCACCGCCGCGACCACCCCGACGGTCGCCAGGGTGTAGCGCCGGATCTTGGCGAAGGGCTTGCGCGGTTTGGTGCTCATGGCCCACCTCGCTAGCCGAAGATCAGGTCCAGCACGGCGCCTACGTCGTCCTTGCCCTCGAGGATCTCCGGGTTGTAGACCTCAGTGTAGCCGCAGTTGAGGCACGAGGCCGCGATGAACACGTTGTGCTCGATGTCGAACATGCGCGAGAGGCCGGTCCCCGTCGCGGCGAAGCGCTTGACGGCGGCGCCCGCCGACTGGCACTTGGGGCAGACGAACCGCTGGGCCAACTGATCTTCGATCTTCATGGCTACCTCCCCACCCTGCACCGCCCCACAAAAACGAACAACTGCCGTCCTTCGGCAGTTGTCGTCCCTTGGAAGGGCGGGACCCGGCTCCCGGCTCTTAGCCCAACGCTGGGGGCTACAATAACGGTGGCTCTGCTCCCTCGCATCCGCCGAATAAGCGCTTGCCGAATAGCTGGAAATCCAAAGCCGACCCGCACCCTTCCTCGAAGCCCCGCCTGCCCTCGCTGCCGCAGGGGCTGCTGAACTTCGAGGAAAATCCTAGCGCGGGGAGCGTTACAGGAGCGTTACAGGGTGCCGGTGGTCGATAGCCGGGGGCGGGGCGGGCGTCTTACGTCGTACGTCGCACGTCTGATGCGGGTCGTACGTCCTGCGTCGTACGTCGTACGCAAGACGCGAAACACCTTGCTCCCCCTTAGCAAGGGGGGCTGGGGGGGATATTCCTTCCCCGGCGCCGGGGAGGGCCGGGG
>NZ_QXDL01000153.1:0-10123 GCF_003574345.1 Calidithermus terrae | reverse complement strand
CCCGTCGCCCCCGCCCCCGACACCCGCAGCACGGTGCGCGTGGCGCTCGAGCGCCTCGACCACCTCCTCGACCTCACCGGCGAGGTCATCGGGACCCGCTCGCGCTTCGAGAGCCTGCTGGCGCGGCTGAAGGAGATCGACGACGCGCTGGAGAACAGCCGCCTGCGCCTGCTGCAGGCCGCCGCCGACTTCGAGACGCGCTACCTCAACCCGGTGCTCTCCGAGTCCAAGGCCCCCGCCGCCGAGGAGGCCGACGAGGGGGGCTCGAGCGGCATCGGCAAGTCGGTGCAGGAGATGTTCTCCGAGCTCGAGTTCGACCGCTACACCGACCTCAACATCCTCGCCCGCTCGGTCTCGGAGATGGTGGCCGACCTCAACGAGGTGCGCTCGCAGCTCGGCACCACCCTGCTGGCCCTGCGCGACGAGCAGGACTCCTTCGGCAAGCTCACCCGCTCGCTGCGCTCGGAGGTGGGCCGCATCCGGCTGGTGCCCATCGGGCGCCTCTACCAGCGCCTGCGCCGCCAGGTGCGGCAGATCGCCGGTGAACGGCCCGTCCGCCTGGAGCTCTCCGGCGAGCAGGTCGAGCTCGACAGCCTGGTGCTCGACGGCCTGGTCGAGCCGCTGGTGCACATCGTCAACAACGCCATCGTGCACGGCCTCGAGAGCCCCGAGGTGCGCGCCGGGCGGGGCAAGCCGGCCGAGGGCCTGCTGCGCATCCGCACCTACCAGCGCGGCGGCGACGCCTTCATCGAGGTGCAGGACGACGGCAACGGCATCGACGTGGAGGCGGTCAGGCGCAAGGCCGTCGAGAAGGGCCTGCGCAACGAGGCCGACCTGCAAAACCTCAGCCGCCGCGAGCTCATCGAGCTCATCTTCCTCCCCGGCCTCTCCACCGCCGCTACCATCACCCAGGAGGCCGGGCGCGGGGTGGGCATGGACGCGGTGTGGAACAGCGTGCGCCGCCTCAAGGGCGACATCACCATCGAGACCCAGCCGGGCCTGGGCACCACCTTCCGGCTGCGCGTGCCGCAGAGCCTGATCGTCTCCGACGTGCTGATCCTGGAGGCGGGGGGGCACACCCTGGGCCTGCCCAGCGACACCGTGCGCGCGCTGCGCCTGGTGGAGGCGGGCGCCCAGACGCTGGAGCACGAGGGCGAGCGCTACCCCATCCAGAAGCTCTCCCGCCTGCTGCGCCTGCCCGAGGCCGAAGCGGGCGAGATGGCGGTGGTCTACCTCGAGGTCGCCGGGCGCCAACTGGCGCTGGGGGTCGAGCGGCTGGTGGGGCTGCAGCAGTCCATCGTCAAGCCCTTCGAGGAGCCGCTGTCGCTCTTAGGCCACTTCTCGGGCGCGCTCGTCGCGGGTACGGGCGAGGTCATCCTGGTGCTCGACCCCGGCGGGCTGCTGCGCCTGCAGGCCGACCCCTACGACAACCGCGCGGTCTCCTCGCTCAACATCGCCGCCCCCGTCCAGCAGACCATCCTGCTGGCCGACGACTCGCTCTCGGTGCGCAAGATGGTGGGACAGAACCTGCGCCGGCTGGGTTACAATGTCGTCACTGCCGCCGATGGTCAGGAGGCGTTGGAAATCTTGCAAGAAGGCACCTTCGCCGCCCTGATCACCGACCTCGAGATGCCCCGCATGAGCGGTTTCGAGCTTCTGGAGGAGGTGCGCCGACGCCCCCACCTCGCGCACTTGCCGGTGGCGATCCTCACCACCCGCGCGAGCGCCAAGCACCGCGACCTGGCGATGCAACTGGGGGTGAACGCCTACCTCACCAAGCCCGCTGACGAGGCCCAGTTGCTGCAGTTCCTGCGCGAAGGAGTCCGCACGTGAAAGCCTTGATCGTTGCCGCCAACCTCGAGTCCACCCGTGCCTTGCAGCAGGCGTTCATCCAGTCCGGTTTCGAGATCCAGACCGAGACCAGCGCCCTGTACGCCCTGACCCTGCTCGAGCGCAACCGCCCCGACGTGGTGGTGAGCCTGGCCCAGCTCTCGGACATGAGCGGGGTCGAGTTCTACGAGTTGGTGCGCAGCGACGAGGCCCTGCGCTTCGTGGCCTTCATCCTGCTCTCCCCCCAGTCCCCCCCCAACGTCTCGCGCATCGACAGCGTGATGCCCCCCGCGGTGATCCCCGGCGAGGTGGTGCGGCAGGCCTACCAGAAGGTGCTCGAGGTCACCCGCCAGACCTACGAGGTCTCCAGCGCCTCCCCCGTCCGCGAGGCCATCCAGGGCGTGCTCGGCGACATCAGCCTCTTCGACTTAGCCCAGTGGCTCGCCCGCTCGGCCAAGACCGGCCGGCTGGTGGTGCACCTCGACCCCCACCACGCCACCCTGTACTTCCTCAAGGGCCAGCTCATCCACGCGCAATTCGGCGACAAGAGCGGCGAGGACGCGGTGCTGCACCTGATGATCCAAGCCGAGACCAACCGCGACGGCAGCTTCGGCTTCGAGCCCAAAGACGCCAGCGACCTGTTCCTGGAGCCCGTCACCATCCACAAAAGCACCGATCAGCTCCTGCTCTCCCTGGCGGTGGAGATCGACCACCGCCAGGCGGGCTCGAGCCTCAACTGAAGTAAGGAGAGAATATGGCGAAAGTTCTCGTGGTCGACGATAGCACCAGCGTACGGAAGGTGCTGGAGCGCCTGTTGGCCGCACGGGGCTTGCAGGTCGTGACGGCCCAGGACGCGGAGGAAGGGCTCAAGATGGCTACCGACGAGTCCCCCGACTTGGTCATCGCCGACGTGGTGATGCCGGGCATGAGCGGCTTCGAGATGTGCCAACTGCTGCGCCTTAACCAGCGCTTCCGCGACACCCCGGTGATCCTGATCTCGGGCATCATGGACGACAAGACCCTCATCCAGGCCCAGAGCGTGGGCGCCAACGGGGTCATCTCCAAGCCCTTCACCCCCGACCCCGAGGTCTTCGCCGTCTACTGCCGCACCCTCTTCTCCATCGCGGGCGTCCTGGGCGACCGCACCGGCTACTCGACCCTCGACAGCCTCACCCTGGAGTACCGCGGCCACCAGCTCGTCTTCCACCGCATCGACCTCGAGCACAGCCTCGTCCTGGTCGTGCGCGGCAACGGCCAACTCGGCGTGCTGCGCTACCTCGTGCAACGGCAGTTGCCGCAGATCGTGGCGCACTTGGCGTGATGCGCCGGTAGCTGAACGCGAGATGCACGTATGGTGTCGTGCGTCGTACGTCGTACGTCGTACGCAAAACGCTAAACGCAAGACGCCCTGTTGGGATAAATCATCCACTGGGGCCGCATCCCGCCCCACAAGCCAACTACAGCCCCACTCCCCAGGGGACGGGCGCTCATGCCGTGCTGCCTGCCCCGGCCGGGGTGTGCGGCTCACGCGGGAGGGGGTGGGCGGGGTGGCGCAGACGAGCATGCCGCCGGGTCAAGGTGCGGCCCGCACCCCCGCACACGCGGGCACTGAGGGCCGGCGGCATGTCCGCGAGGGGGTGGCCGTAGGCCATACCGGCTTTGCCGGTAACCTGGGGCCCCTCGGGGGAGCCCAGGGGGAGCAGGTTTCCGGCGTATGCCGGGTCGCGTACCGCGATGCCCTCGCCACGTGGAATGGCCTCCCCCTCGCTCCCCTGACGGCGGAGCGGGGGTCACCAAACCAAAGCACCGCACACCAGCCCCTCCAGAGGCGAAAACGAAAGGGCGAACCGTGGGTTCGCCCTTAGAGAGGGGGCTCGAGGTCAGAACTTGTCGTAGAGGATGGCCCGTTTGACCTCTTCGATGGCCTGGGTGACGGGGATTTCACGCGGGCAGGCCTCGGTGCAGTTGTAGGCCGTGCGGCAGCGCCAGACCCCGGTGCTGGCCGCGAGGGCCTGGAAGCGCTCGCGGGCGCCGCGGTCGCGGCTGTCGAAGATGAAGCGGTGCGCCTGCACGATGGCGGCGGGGCCGATGTAGCTGCCGTTGACCCAGAACACGGGGCAGCTCGTGGTGCAAGCCGCGCAGAGGATGCACTTGGTGCTCGCGTCGAAGCGGGCACGGTCCTCGGGGCTTTGCAGGCGCTCGCGGTCGGGCGGCGGCTCGTCGTTGATGAGGTAGGGCTTGACCGCGCGGTAGGCGTCGAAGAAGGGGTCCATGTCCACGACCAGGTCCTTCTTCACCGGCAGGCCGCGCAGCGGCTCGACCGTGATGGTGTCCCCCGCCTTCTTGGTGAGGTCCTTGACCAGCGCCTTGCACGCGAGCTGGTTCTTCCCGTTGATGAGCATGGCGTCCGAGCCGCAGATGCCGTGCCCGCAACTGCGCCGGAAGGCCAGCGTGCCGTCCTGGAAGTACTTGACCTTGTGCAGCAGGTCGAGCACCCGGTCCATGGGCTCCGCCTCGACCTGATAGCTCACCCAACCCGGCTTGGCCGCCTTGTTGGGGTCGTAGCGCATGACTTTAAGGGTTACTTGCATTTGGTCTCCGTCGTACGTCCTACGTCGTACGTCGTACGCGGTGGGCCTGGGGCGTACGGCGTACGGCGTACGACCTCAATACGTCCTCGCCTTGGGCTCGAACTTGCCCAGCACCACCGGCTTGTACATGAAGTCCACCTTGCCGTTCTTGCGGTAGACCAGGCTGTGCTTGAGCCAGTTCTTGTCGTCGCGCTCGGGGTAATCCTCGCGGGCGTGGGCGCCGCGGCTCTCCTTGCGGTTGAGGCAGGAGTGCACCGTGGCCTCGGAGACCTCGAGCAAGTACCCCAGCTCCATCGCCTCGACGAGCTCGGTGTTGTAGCGCTCGCCCTTGTCCTGCACGCCGATGTTCTTGTAGCGCTCCTGCAGCTCGGCCACCGCCTCCACGCCCTTGGACAGCAGTTCCTCGGTGCGGAAGACCGAGGCGTAGTCCTGCATGGCCTGCTGGAGCTCGGCCCGCAGCGCCGCCACCGACTCCTTGCCGCCGGAGTTGCGCACGCGCTCGAGGCGCTCGCGGCTCTCCCCCGAGGCGTCCGGGGAGAGGTCGTGCAGCTCGGCCGACTTGGCGAACTTGGCGGCGGCGGTCCCGGCGCGGCGGCCGAAGACCACGAGGTCGCCCAGCGAGTTGGTGCCCAGGCGGTTGGCCCCGTGCAGGCTCACGCAGGCCACCTCGCCCGCGGCGTAGAGCCCGGCGATGAGGGTGTTCGTGTCGTCGGCGATGACCTCGCCGCTCAAGGTGGTGGGGATGCCGCCCATCGCGTAGTGCGCGGTGGGCATCACCGGCACCGGCTGCTTGGTGGGATCGACGCCCTGGTAGATCCAGGCGAACTCGGAGATGTCGGGCAGCTTCTTGTGGATGGTCTCGGCCGGCAGGTGGGTGAGGTCGAGGAGCACGTGGTCCTTGCGCGGGCCCACGCCCCTCCCCTCGCGCACCTCGAGGTACATCGCCCGCGCCACCATGTCGCGCGGCGCCAGGTCCTTGATGGTGGGCGCGTAGCGCTCCATGAAGCGCTCGCCCGAGTCGTTGCGCAGGATGCCGCCCTCGCCGCGCGCCCCCTCGGTGAGCAGGATGCCCAGCGGGAAGAGGCCGGTGGGGTGGAACTGGTAGAACTCCATGTCCTCCAGCGGCAGCCCCTTGCGGTAGAGGATGGCCTGCAGGTCGCCGGTGAGGGTGTAGGCGTTGGAGGTGACTTTCCAGGCCCGCCCGTAGCCGCCCGAGGCGATGACGATGGCCTTGGCCTGGAAGGTGTGCAGCTCGCCCGTAGCCAGCTCGTAGGCCACCACGCCCTTGGCGACGTTGTCCTCGATGATCACGTCGGTGACGTGGAACTCGTTGTAGAAGGTGAGGTTGTGCTTGACGCACTGCTGGTAGAGCGTCTGGAGGATCATGTGCCCGGTGCGGTCGGCGGCGTGGGCGGCGCGGTGCACGGCGGCCTTGCCGTACTCCTTGGTGTGCCCGCCGAAGCGGCGCTGGGCGATGCGGCCGTTAGGCAGCCGGTCGAAGGGCAGGCCCATGTGCTCGAGCTCGAGCACCGCCTCGATGACCTCCTTGGCGAAGATCTCGGCGGCGTCCTGGTCGGTGAGGTAGTCCCCGCCCTTGATGGTGTCGAACATGTGCCACTCCCAGTGGTCCTCCTCGACGTTGCCTAAGGCCGCGCCGATGCCCCCCTGGGCCGCGCCGGTGTGGCTGCGGGTGGGGTAGAGCTTGGAGATCACCGCCACGTCCACGCCCTGCTTGGCCGCGTAGAGCGCGGCGGTGAGGCCCGAGCCCCCCGCGCCGATGACGATCACGTCGTGTTGATGTGCCATGGTTTACCTCGTGCCCTCGCTGTGCTCGAGCCGGGTGTCCTCGCTGAGCCCCTTGGAGAAGTCGTGGTTCAAAAGCGACATGCTGCCCACGAAGAACACCAGCACCGCCATGGAGTACGTGATCACCTTGGCCCAGAAGCGGCGGGCGGGGTCGCGCACCCAGTCGTCGAGCACGTAGCGCAGGCCGTTCATGCCGTGCAGCAGCGACAGCGAGAGCATGGCCCAGTCGTAGATCTTCCAGGTGGTGTTGGATAGTCGCTCGGCGATGTAGGTGTACTCGACCTTCCCGGCGTTGATCAGGATGTTGCTCATGTAAAGGTGGCCCAGCACCAAGAACACCAGCACCAGCCCCGAAACCCGCATGAACACCCACCAGGCGAGCTCGAGGTTGGTCCCGGCCTGGGCCTTGGCTTCTTGATAACGACGCGCGCGCACCGCCATGTCAGGCCCCCGTGATGTCCCGGATGATCTCCGGCACGATCTTGATCAGAGCGGGAATATAGAACAACAGGAACAAGGCCCACACCCCGTACCACAGCTCCCGCTGAAACTTCACGCCCCATCCGGTAAAGTCCATGAGGATGATGCGCAACCCGTTGAGGGCGTGGTAGAGCACCGCGCCGATCACCCCTAGAAGCCCCAGCCGGAAGAACCAGATGTGGAAGATGGCGAACAAAGACTTGGAGGCCTCCTCGCCCCACATCGCCGCCGAGATGTTGAGCACGTGGATCAGGAGATAGAGCAGGATCGCTATCCCTGAAAGCCGGTGCAGAAAAAAAGCCCACTGACCTTCTCTGCCGCGATACATAACGTCCTCCAGCGGCCAATCATAGCACTGCCAGCGCACGAAGCCTAAGTGCTGTTGGCACACTCGAACAGAACGCGACCGGGCGTGTAAGTACACCATGGGGAAGTCGGGGTCGTAGGTCATACGTCGTACGTTGAACGCCAAACGCAAGACGCCAGACGCCGTTCGATCGCGGTTTGGGCGTTCAGCGTTTGGCGTTTGGCGTCTGGCGCACTATGGCTATCGGCTATCGGCCATCAGCCATCGGCGACTTCTGCAAGAAGTCTAATCTGTGCAATTACCGCCCTCGAGGTAGACCCTCCAGGCCATCTCGAGGTGTTCCACAAGCGTGCGGGCGTCCTCGAGCTCGTCCCGGCTCACCAGGCCCACCGGGATACGGTCGGCGTCGGGGTTGATGAGGATCCCGTAGCCCTGGCTGTTGGCGTCGAGCACGATGTCCTCGACGTCGTGTTCCTCCATCCAGCGCAGGACCTCGGCGTAAACCTGGGGGGGGACCTCGCTGGGGGCCGAATGCCGGGTCAGGTGCAGGCTGTGCATGTTCACCTCCTTTTCCTTATCGCCAAACTCCGCCCGAGGCCGGGACCGGGCTCCGCCCGGCCTCAGTCGTCCGAAGCTTCCGCCCGGGCTTGCGGCCGCTTCCGGGCGCCGAACAGCCGCCGGAAGAAGGCCAGCACGGGGTCGTAGTATTCATCCACGACGCGCTCTTTGAGCGGGATGATGGCGTTGTCGGTGATGCGGATCTCCTCGGGGCAAACCTCGGTGCAGCACTTGGTGATGTTGCAGTACCCGATGCCCCAGGCCTCCTTGAGCAGGGGCAGCCGGTCGGCGGTGTCGAGGGGGTGCATCTCCAGGCCCGCCACCCGCACCAGGAAGCGCGGCCCGACGAAGCCCTCCTTCTCGTCGTGCTCGCGCAGCACGTGGCAGACGTTCTGGCACAGGAAGCACTCGATGCACTTGCGGAACTCCTGCACCCGGTCCACGTCCTCCTGCCGCATGCGCCAGTCGGTGTCGGGAGCGGGGGTGAAGGGCGTGATGCGCTCGTTGACCTTGTAGTTCCAGGAGACGTCGGTGGCGAGGTCGCGGATGACCCTGAAGGTCTTCATGGGCCGCACGGTGATCGGCTGGCTCATGTCGAGCTCGTCCAGGCGGGTCATGCACATGAGCTTGGGCTTGCCGTTGACCTCGGCCCCGCAGGAGCCGCACTTACCGGCCTTGCAGTTCCAGCGGCAGGCCAGGTCGGGGGCCTGCGTGGCCTGGATCTGGTGCACCGCGTCCAGCACCACCATGCCCTCCTGCGCCTCGACGCTGTACTCCTGGAGGGTGCCCCCCTGGGCGTCCCCGCGAAAGACCCTGAGAGTAACCGTGCTCACCTCACCGCTCCTTTGCTCTCCACGAGCTCCCGCAATTCCTCGGGCATCTGAGGCAATTCCTCGCTCTCCACCACCAGTCCCCCGTCCCGGCGCCGCACGACCAGATTCAGGCGGGCGAAGGTGGGGTCGGGGTCGGGGTAGTCCAAGCGGGCGTGCCCGCCCCGGCTCTCCTTGCGGGCCAGCGCCGCCCGCACCACCGCCTCGGCCACCTCGACCATCAGGCGCAGGTCGAGCGCGGTGTGCCAGCCGGGGTTGTAGGCCCTCCCGCCCGAGGCCTTGGCGTTCCAGGCCCGCGCCTTGAGGCGCTCGAGGACTTCGAGCTGGGCCTCGAGCTCCTCCTCCACCCGCATGATCCCCGCGTTCTTCTGCATGCTCGAGCGCAGCTCCCGCAGCACCTCGAAAGGGTTCTCCCCCGACCCGTTGAAGGGGGTGAGGGCCTCGGCCACGTAGCCCCGCACCTCGGCCTCGTCCGCCGGGGCCCAGGCGCCCTGCTGGCCGGCGAACCTGGCCGCCGCGGCCCCGGCCCGGTGGCCGAAGACCAGCAGGTCGGTGAGGGAGTTGCCGCCCAGGCGGTTGGCGCCGTGCAGCCCGCCGGCCACCTCGCCGCAGGCGTACAGCCCGCGCACCGTGGTCGTCTGTGTGTCGGGGTCCACGCGCACCCCGCCCATCATGTAGTGGCAGGTAGGACCCACCTCCATCGGCTCCTTGGTGATGTCCAGCCCGGCCAGCTTCATGAACTGGTGGTACATGCTGGGCAACTTCTTCCTGATGTACTCGGGGCTGCGGCGGCTGGCGATGTCCAAGAACACGCCCCCGTGCGGGCTGCCCCGCCCCTCGTTGACCTCGCGGCGGATGGCCCGGGCCACCACGTCGCGCGTGAGGAGCTCGGGCGGGCGCCGGGCGCTCGTGTCGCCGGCGAGCCAGCGCTCGGCCTCCTCCTCGGTCTCGGCGAACTCACCCTTGTAGCGGTCGGGGACGTTGTCGAACATGAAGCGCTTGCCCTGGCTGTTCTTGAGCACGCCGCCCTCGCCGCGCACGCCCTCGGTGACCAGGATGCCCATCACCCCGGTAGGCCAGATCATGCCGGTGGGGTGGAATTGCACGAACTCCATGTCGATGAGGTCGGCCCCCGCCAGGCTCGCCAGGGCGAAGCCGTCGCCGGTGCACTCCCAGGAGTTGGAGGTGATCTCGTAGATGCGGCCCAGCCCGCCGGTCGCCAGCACCACGGCCTTGGCCCGCAACACCAGGAACTCCCCGGTGTTCCGGTCGTAACCCACGGCGCCCGCCACCGCGTCCCCATCGCGCAACAGGCGGTACACGGTGGTCTCCATGTGCACCTTCAGCCCCAGGCGCACCGCCTGGTCCTGCAGGGTGCGGATCATCTCGAGACCGGTACGGTCACCGACGTGGGCCAGGCGCGGGTAGGTATGCCCCCCGAAGTTGCGCTGGTTGATGCGCCCGTCCGGGGTGCGGTCGAAGACGGCGCCCCAGCGCTCGAGCTCCATCACCCGCAGGGGGGCTTCGCGGGTGAAGTTCTCCACCATGCGCCAGTTGTTGAGCATCCCGCCGCCCTTGACCGTGTCGCGGAAGTGCACCTGCCAGCTATCCTCGCCGCGCACGTTCCGCAAGGCCGCCGCCATGCCCCCCTCGGCCATCACCGTGTGGGCCTTGCCCAGCAGGGTCTTGCTGACCACCCCCACCCGCGCCCCCTCCTCCAG
>NZ_QXDL01000152.1:0-10129 GCF_003574345.1 Calidithermus terrae | reverse complement strand
CCCCTCCCGCGCGGGCCGCACACCCCGGCCGGGAACGGGCAGTACGGCATGAGCGCCCTTCCACGGGGAAGTGGGGCTGTAGTTAGCCTGCGGGGCGGGTACGGCCCTAGTGGATGATTGATTTCAACGAGGCTATCAGCTATGGGCTATCGACCATCGACTTCAGCGCCGCTCGAGCCGCACCCACAGGCCCCCTTTGGGGCGGATCGTGACCAGGGGGGCGGCTTCGACGGGCTTGGCGTCGGCGGGGCGCAGGCGGTAGTGCTGGGCGACGGTCGCGAGGATGAGCTGGCCTTCGACCAGGGCGAAGGTGTTGCCGATGCACAGGCGGGGGCCGCCGCCGAAGGGGACGTAGGCGTAGCGCGGGGGGCGGGCGTCCTCGAGGAAGCGCTCGGGGCGGAAGGCTTCGGGCTCGGGCCAGGCCTCGGCCTGGCGGTGGGTGATGTAGGGGCTCAGGACCAGCAGGGAGCCCTTGGGGATGGGGTAGCCGCCGACGGTGTCGGGCCCGGTGGCGCGGCGGGTGATGAGCCAGGCGGGGGGGTAGAGGCGCAGGGACTCCTCGAAGACGGCGCGGGTGTAGGGGAGGCGGGGGAGGTCTTCCATGGTCGGGGTGCGGCCGCCCAGGACTTGGGCGAGCTCGGCGTGCAGCGTGGCCTCGGCCTGGGGGTGCTGGGCCAGGAGGTGCCAGGTCCAGGTGAGGGCGCTGGCGACGGTCTCGTGCCCGGCGATGATGACGGTGATGAGCTCGTCGCGCAGCTGGCGCAGGGTCATGGGCTGGCCCTCGTCGTCGCGGGCCTCGAGCAGCATGGAGAGCAGGTCGCCGTGGGGCTGGCCCCGGGCCCGGCGCTCCTCGATGAGGCGGTAAACGGCCCGGTCCAGCACGCCCAGGGCCTGCCGGAAGCGGCGGTTGCGCGCGGTGGGCACCCAGGCCGGGGGGCCGAAGGGGTTCTGGGCCTTGTGGATGACGTGGTCGAGGGCGGTGAGCGTGGCCTCGACCATGCGCTTGGCGGCGGCCGAGAAGTCGCTGGAGAAGAGGGTGAGCCCCACGACCTCCAGGGTCATCTCCATCATCTCGTGGTCGAGGTCGAGCACCCCGTCCTGCTTGGCCTTCCAGCGCTCCAGCATCCGCAGCGCCGCCCCGGTCATGGCCCCGCCGAAGCCCGCGATGCGCTGGCGGTGGAAGGCGGGCTGGGCCATGCGCCGCTGGCGCAGCCAGAACTCGCCGTCGCTGGTGAGGAGGCCCTGGCCCGTCACCAGGGCCAGGTTGGTGAACTGCAGGGTGCGCTTGGAGTAGTTCCGGGCGTTGTCCTGCAGCACGTGCTTGACGGCGTCGGGCTGGGCGATGCTGAAGACGTGGAGGCCCGGCACGGGCAGGCGCACGAAGGGGCCGTAGCGCCGGGCGAGCTCGAGCAGGAACTCGAGGGGGTCTTGCTGGAGCTCGCGCAGGCGGGGCAGGAGCTCGCGGGGGGTGGGGCCGGGCACGGCTTGGCGCATGCGTGCCGGATGATAACCCACCCTGCCGCGCCGATTTGGCGCTGGGCTGCAACTCGCCGTCCCCGCGGTCATCAACTCGGATCGGGTCATAGTCTTTGAAGTTCAGCCCTCCATATCATGGGCGGCATGACCGCACGCGAAGCCTACGCATGGCTCGAGAACCACAGCAAGGAATCGGCGTACCTGGGGGCCTTCGGGGCGCTGGCGGGGTGGGACCAGGCCGCCTACACGCCCCGCAAGGGGCACGCGCACCGGGCGAAGATGCAGGGCACGCTGGCGCGGCTGCTGCACCAGCGGGCCACCGACCCCCGCATCGGGGAGATGCTGGCGGTGGTGGAGGGCTCCGAGCTGGTGGCCGACCCCGCCTCCGTCGAGGCGGTGAACGTGCGCGAGTGGCGCCGCAGCTTCGACCAGCAGACCAAGATCCCCGAGCGGCTGGCCGTCGAGCTGGCCCAGGCCACCGCCGAGGGGCAGGCGGTGTGGGAGGAGGCGCGGCCCAAGAACGACTGGGAGGGCTTCGAGCCGGTGCTGAGGCGCATCTTCGAGCTCACCCGCGAGGTCGCCGACGCGCTGGGCTACGAGAAGGAGCGCTACGACGCGCTGCTCGACCAGTACGAGCCCGGCGCCACCGCGGCCCAGCTCGAGCCGGTGTTCAAGCGGGTGCGCGAGGCCACGGTCGAGCTGCTGCAGCGCCTCGAGCACGCCCCCCGCCGGCCCGACGTCTCCATCGTGCACCGCCACTTCCCCCGCGCCGCGCAGGAGGCCTTCGCCAAGGAGGTCATCGCCAGGCTGGGCTTCGACCTCGAGGCCGGCCGCCTCGACCCGGTGGCCCACCCCTTCATGATGGGCATCGGCCCCGGCGACGTGCGCCTCACGACGCGCTACTTCGAGGACCACTTCAACCCCGCCTTCTTCGGCACCGTGCACGAGATGGGGCACGGGGTCTACGGCCAGGGCCTGCTGCCCGAGCACTACGGCACGCCGATGGGCCAGGAGATCTCGCTGGGCATCCACGAGTCGCAAAGCCGCACCTGGGAGAACCTGGTCGGCCGCAGCCTGGGCTTCTGGCGCTACTTCTGGCCGCTGGCCCAGCAGCACTTCGAGTCGCTGCGCGACGTGCGCCTGGAGGACTTCCACTTCGCCGTCAACAAGGTCGAGCCCAGCCTGATCCGGGTCGAGGCCGACGAGGTGACCTACAACCTGCACATCATGATCCGCTTCGAGCTCGAGCTCGCCCTGCTGCGCGGCGACCTTTCCCTGGCCGACGCCCCCGCCGCCTGGGACGAGAAGTACCGCGAGTACCTGGGCGTCTGCTCGCCCACCCTGGCCGACGGGGTGATGCAGGACGTGCACTGGTCGGCGGGGCTCATCGGCTACTTCCCCACCTACAGCCTGGGCAACCTCTACGCCGCGCAGTTCTTCCGGCAGGCCGAGAAGGAGCTGGGGGCGCTCGAGCCCCAGTTCGAGCGGGGCGAGTTCGCGCCCTTCCTCGACTGGACGCGCCGCAGGATCCACCACCAGGGCAGCCGCTACTGGCCGCGCGACCTCTTGAAGAACGTCACGGGCGAGGACCTCAACCCCGAGTACCTCGTGCGCTACCTGGGCGACAAATTCTCGGCGCTCTACGGCGTTTGAGCGCACGGCCGGATGCGGTTCACGGTTGGCGCGGGGCCTTTTTGCTAGATTGGCCCCATGCCTTTGCGAAACTGGATCGTCGCGGCGCTGCTGCTGGGCACGGGGCTGGGCAGCCCGGCCCGCGACCTGCTGCAAGAAGCCCTCAGGCTGCTCGAGACCCACTACTACGGCTACGCCCCCGCCGACTTCAAGGCGCTGGGCGAGCGCTACGGGCGCGAGCTCGAGCAACTCTGCGCCGGCAACCCCGACTGCGGCCACGAGACCGCCCGTGGCGTCATCGCGCGTCTGGTGCGCGGCATCGGCGACGGGCACACCTACTTCCTCACCCCCGAGCGCTACCGGCAGACCCTCGACCGCTTCTCGGGGCGCGTGGACCCCACGCCGGTGTACGGCATCCAGATGGCGGGCTACTTCGACGGCAAGGTGCTCATCAGCGAGGTGCGGCCGCAGAGCGCCGCCGACCTCGCGGGCGTGCGGCCCTTCGACCGGGTGCAGGCGGTCAACGGCGAGGGCCTGCGCAGCCTCGAGGACTTCCGCGCCCGCATCGACACCGACCAGCCGGTGCGCCTGAGCCTGCTGCGCGGGGTGCAGGGGGCCGAGCAGCGCCTGGAGCTCACCCTGCGCCGCCAGCCTTACACCCTGCCCGTGCTCCCCACCCTCTACGTGCCCGGCGGCGTGCCCGAGGGCGTGTTCGTGCTGCGCATCCCCGACTTCGCCGTCTACAAGCAGGTCGGGCCCCGCGTGCACGCGTTGGTGCGCGAGGCCCAGGCCAGGGGGGCGAGGGCCATCGTCATCGACCTGCGGGGCAACTCCGGGGGCGAGGAGACCGAGTGCGAGAGCGCCCCGGGGGCCTTCGTGGGCAACTTCGCCCTCGAGATGCGCACCAAGACCGCCGCCGTGCCCTTCGGCTACGCCGACGGCGCGGTGCTGGGCAACGACCCCAAAGACCCCAACCCCCCCTACCGCCTCGAGCAGCCCGCCCGCTTCACCGGCAAGGTCGCCGCCCTCATCGACCGCTTCACCGCCTCCTGCGGCGAGATCATGGCCTACGTGCTCAAGGAGTTCGGCAAGGTGCCCCTCATCGGGCAGCGCACCGTGGGCGTGATGAACACCGCCACCGAGTTCTGGCCCCTCGCCGACGGCTCGGCCATCGCCATCACCTACGTGCGCACCTTCAAGACCGGCGGCGAGCCCCTGCCCGAGTTCGTCACCCCCGACGTCGAGATGCCCTACGAGCCCGAGGTCATCGCCCGCACCGGGCGCGACCCCATGCTGGAAAAGGCGCTCGAGGTGCTGGGGATCCGGTGATCGCTGCTGGCCGGCGGCCGGCCGGGGTAGGGCCGGGCCTGGACTAACCCGCGGCTCGAGCCGGGCGCAGCCTGCGGGCTACCCAAAGCCCCAGGCTGATCAGGCCCGCCAGCAGAAACACCAGCACGTAGTCGATCAGCGGGATGCGGATCACCTCGTTGACCTTGGCCCAGCCCCGGTCGCTGTAGACGTACATCACCCCGCCGCAGTAGAGGGCCAGGATGGCCCACTTGGCCCAACTCCTCAGGCCCAGCCCGTGCATCTGGGTGATGACCAGGATCCCGGCGAAGCCGAAGGCGAACATGGGCCAGATGCCGTTGCCCTGCAGCACCGCCACGATGGTGCCGTGGAGGAGGACTAAGAACTCGAGGCCGAAGGTCCAGTAGCGGTTGAGGTGGGCGCGGGTGAAGAAGAGGCTGCCCTGCAGCATGAGCAAGTAGGTGTAGAAGAAGCCCAGCAGGTGACCGGCGGTGGCGACGGCGGGGTGGAACCAGAAGGTGTAGATCACCGCCCAGGCGAAGAAGTAGCCGTGGTACTTGCGCACGAAGTCCACGACCTGCCGGCTGAGCGGGGCCGGCTTGCCCCAGAACATCCCCCGCCGCCGGTTCTCCATGATGAGCACCAGCACCAGCAGCACGATCACCGAGCCCTGCGAGGAGAAGATCGAGACGTCCTGGGCCAGCCCGTCGTAGAAGAGGTGGGTTTGCAGCACGTGCAGCGCGCCGAAGAAGCCGTTGACCGCTAGCGCCCACACGTTGAAGGGGTGCAGCCCGGCGGTGTAGGCCGGGCGCTGCTTCTGCGCGAGGTAGATGAGGTACCAGACGGCGAGGTTGTGCAGCAGGTAGGGCACCCAGGCCGAGAGGCGGGTGAGGAGGGTGGGGTCGGGGAGCTGCCAGTAGTACCAGGCCGCGCCGCGGTCGGGGAGCAGGGGAACGCGCTCGAGCCGCTCCCCCAGCAGCCAGATGAGGCCGGTGAGCAGGGTGCTGAAGGCGACGCCCCACCGCAGCGCGGCGCCGGAGCCGAGCGGGGAGGGGGCTTGGGAGCGGGCTCGAGGCCGCAGGGGCTGTTGCATGCCCCCGATTCTGCCGCCTTACCGGATGGTTAACCGTGGCAGGGCCTAAATTCCGCGGGCGCGCCCCGGCTCGGGGCGGGGCGTTAAGCTAGAGGGCATGAGCAAGTCGCTGGCCCTCATCGCCCACGACGGCAAGAAGACCGACATGGTCGCCTTCGCCAAGGACCACCGCGCCCTCTTAGCCTGCTACCACCTCATCGCCACGGGGACCACGGGCCGCTTGCTCAAGCAGAAGGCGGGCCTCGAGGTCGAAGCGCTGCTCTCGGGCCCGATGGGCGGCGACCAGCAGATCGGGGCCCGGGTGGCCGAGGGGCGGGTGGCCGCGGTGATCTTCCTGCGCGACCCCCTCGCCGCGCAGCCCCACGAGCCCGACGTGCAGGCCCTCATGCGCGTGTGCGACGTGCACAACGTGCCCCTCGCCAGCAACCTCGCCGCCGCCGAGGCCGTGCTGGCCTGGCTGCAGAGCGACCTCTCCCGCGACGACCTCGAGCCCGAAAGTGTCTGAATACCAGGTGTCAGGTAAGTTGAGTGCTATAGTGTTAGGTATGACGCCGCTCGAGTGGATCCAACACATGCTGGAGTCTAACCGGGAAGCTTTGCGGCAGATGCCTTTCCCTCCCGGAATGGCCGACTACGTGCAGGAATTGGTGCAGTCCGGCCAGACCGAGCAGATCATCAACCTGATGAAGCTGGGCTTCCTCATCGGCATCCAGCAGGGCGCGGCCCAGGTTCAGGCCGGTGAGGCCCTTATCCAGCGTCCCGCGATCCAGGCGTGAGGCGGGTCGTATGGCCCGCGCCTTACGGCGTACGTCCTACGTCGTACGCCGAACGCAAAACGCAAGACGCAAGACGCAAAACGCAAGACGCAAGACGCAAAACGCAAGACGCAAGACGCCCCTTCTTTGCCCCCTTAGCAAGGGGGGCCGGGGGGGATATTCCTTCCCTAAACGCGGGGAGGGGCCTACCACAGGACACGAGCCACGAGCCACAAGCCACGAGCCTTCTGCCCTCTGCTGACGGCTGATGGCTGACCGCTGACCGCCAACGCCCGGAGGGGTACAATCACCCCCGTGCTGGTGATCCCTGCGGTTGACATCCAACAAGGCCGTGCGGTGCGGCTCTTCGAAGGCAAGCCCGAGCTCGAGACCGTCTACTTCGAGGAGCCCCTCGAGGCCGCGCTGCACTGGCAGGCCCAGGGGGCGCGGTTTTTGCACCTCGTTGACCTCGACGCGGCGACGGGGCGGGGGGAGAACCGGGCGGTGATCCGGCGGGTCGCCGAGCGGCTCGAGGTGCCCTTCGAGGTGGGGGGCGGGGTGCGGAGCCTCGAGGTGGCGCAGGGCCTGCTCGAGCTCGGCGCGAAGCGGGTGGTGGTGGGCACGGTGGCGGTCAAGCGGCCCGAGGTGCTCACGGCGATGCTCGAGGCCTTCGGGCCGGAGCGGGTGGCGGTGAGCCTGGACGCGCGGGGGCTCGAGGTGGTGGTGTCGGGCTGGGCCGAGGGCACCGCGCAGGACGTGACCGAGCTCGCCCTGCGCACGCACGAGGCCGGGGTGCGGACCCTCATCTACACCGACGTGCGCCGCGACGGCACCTTGCAGGGGCTCGACCTCGAGGTCGTCGCCCGGGTGCGCGAGGCCTGGCCCGGGTTCCTCATCGCAGGCGGCGGCATCGCCTCCGACGCCGACCTCGAGGGCTTGCAGCGCCTGGGGGTGGAGGGGGCCATCACCGGCAAGGCCCTTTACGAGGGCCGGATCGACCTGGGCCGCTGGATCTAGCCCGGAGTCCGCTCTGCGCCCTGCCCCCCGCCTTTGGCGTTAGACTATCCCCATGATCGTCCTCAACTGGCTGGCCTTTCTCATCGCCCTGGCCGTGGCGGCGGTGAGTTGGGGGCTTTTCACCTACCAGCCCGAGCTGCTCCTGGGCACCCCCTGGGGGCCGGTCCACGTGGGCATCCTGCTGGCCGGCTCCTTCGCGCTGGGGGCGCTGGTGATGGCCCTGTACGCCCTGGCCTGGTGGGTGGGGCTGCGCCGCACCCTGGGGCGGCGCTGGCGTGAGCTGCGCCAGGCGCGCAGCGAGGTGGAGAACCTCAAGCGGGCCCAGGTGCAGGAGATCCCCGTGATCCCCGACCGCGACCAGCAGCCCTGAACCACCCCGACCCCGAAAGCCCCGTGCCATGATCTGGAAATTCCGCCCCTGGCCCAAAAGCTCCGAACTCGAGCCCCTGCTCAAGCTGGGCGTCCCGCCCCTGGCGGCGGCCATCTTCTACAACCGGGGCATCCGCACCCCCCAAGACCTCGACCCCCCGCTCACCCTGCTGCCCATCCGGGGCCTCGACGAGGCGGCCAAGCGCGTGCTGCAGGCCCTCGAGCGCGGCGAGCGCATCCGCGTCCACGGCGACTACGACGCCGACGGGCTCACCGGCACCGCCGTGCTGCTGCTGGGCCTGGGCAAGCTGGGGGCCGACGTGCACGCCTTCGTGCCGCACCGGCTCGAGGAGGGCTACGGGGTGCTGATGGACCGCGTCCCCGAGCACATCGACTCCTGCGACCTCTTCATCACCGTCGATTGCGGCATCTCCAACCACGCCGAGCTGCGCGAGCTCACCGAGAACGGGGTGTCGGTGCTGGTCACCGACCACCACAGCCCCGGCCCGCACCAGCCGCCGGGCCTGATCGTGCACCCCATGCTCACCCCGGAGCTCGACGGCCAGCCCCACCCCACCGGCTCGGGCGTGGCCTTCTTGCTGCTGTGGAAGATCTACGAGATGCTGGGCAAGCCCGCCCCCGTCGAGTACGCCGACCTGGCCTGCATCGGCACCATCGCCGACGTGGCCCCCCTGCGGGGCTTCAACCGGGCGCTGGTGCGGCGGGGGCTCGAGCAGCTGCGCGACACCCAGCACCTCGGGCTCAAGGCCCTGGCCGCCGACCACTGCAAGAGCTACACCGCCTCCGAGGTCGCCTTCCGCATCGCGCCCCGCATCAACGCGGCCAGCCGCCTGGGGCGGGCCGAGCTGGCGCTGGAGCTGCTCACCACCGCCGACCCCCTCCAGGCCCGGCCCCTCGCCGACGCCCTCTCCCAGCTCAACGCGCGCCGCCAGCGCATCGAGGAGGAGATGCTGGAGCGCATCTGGCCCACCCTCGACCCCAGCGCCCCCGCGCTGGTCATCGAGGACGGCGACGGGCACCCCGGGGTGATGGGCATCGTGGCGAGCCGGGTGCTCGAGGCCTTCTACAAGCCGGTGTTCATCATCGCCGACGGCAAGGGCAGCGTGCGCAGCACCCCCGGCATCAGCGCGGTGGGGGCCCTACGGGCCGCCGCCGACCACCTCAAGCGCTACGGCGGGCACGCCCAGGCCGCAGGGTTCGCCATCGCCAAGGACAAGGTCCCGGCCTTCCGCGAGGCCATCTGTGCCTACGCCGCGCAGTTCCCCCCGCCCCAGCCGGTCATCCACCTCGACGGGGCGCTGGAGGGCGAAGACCTCGAGGCCCTCTACGCCGCGCTGCAACTGCTCGAGCCCTACGGCGAGGGCAACCCCGAGCCCTTGTTCTTCCTCAGCGGCAAGCCCGAGGGCGTGCGCACCATGGGCGAGGGCGGCAAGCATTTGTCGTTCCGCCTGGGCGGGCTGCGGGTGGTGAAGTGGAAGGACAACGGCGAGAAGTTGCCCCCCGGCCCCCTCGACGTCGCCGCCTGCCTCACCCACAACGACTGGAACGGCTCGCGCAGCCTCGAGCTGCGGGCCCTTGCCTACCGCGCGGCCAACCAGGCCAGGGGCTGGCTCGAGCCCCTGCCCTTCAGGGCGGCTCTGCAGGAGGTGCTGCAGAGCAAGGCCCCAGTCTACGTGGGGAGCGAGGGGGCGAAGTGGTTCGCCGAGCAGGGGGTCGAGGTCGTGAGCCCCGAGGCCGCGGCTTACTGGTTCGCGCTCCCCGAGCAGCCCGTGCGGGTCGAAGGGGTGCGGCTGGCCCTGAGCGAGAAGGCTTTGGCGGCTCTGCGGGCCAAGGCCGAGGCACAGCGGCTGGAGGGCCTCGCCGGGCAACTGGTCTTCGCCTACCAGAGCGGCCAATCCCAGTTGCTCGCCGAAACCCTGGCAGTGTGGTGGGAAAACACATCGCTACTGGCTCACGTTTCTTGACTTTTCCTGTGCCAGCATTTCCCTAACCCCAACAGGCTAAGGCCTGGGGGGGGAGGGCATACACGGCTCTTATGTAAGCTCCGTCGGCCCCTCGAGGCCGTAACTTCCTATAATCGGGCCAACCCCATTCGTTGACTCCTTTCCGCTCGTGTATTCCCGACGACGCAGATCCTTAAAAAAACCATTTGGAGAGGTGTTCGCATGCGCTCATTGATCGGACTAGGGCAGGTTGCCACGGCGGTTCTCGGCCGGGTGGGCATCGGGCAGACGGGGCTGGGGCGGTGGCTGTTCCGGCGGTACGTGGCCCTGTTGCCGAAGGGCGAGACCTGGGTGGAGGTGGGGGGCCAGCGGATGTGGCTGGACCTGTCGGACCGGACGCAGCTGAGCATCGCGCTGGGGAGCCACGAGAAGGCGGCGCTGGCGCGGTTCGTGGGGCTGCTGCGGCCGGGGCAGACGGTGGTGGACGTGGGGGCGAACGTGGGGCTGTACACGCT
>NZ_QXDL01000151.1:0-10139 GCF_003574345.1 Calidithermus terrae | reverse complement strand
GGATAAGCCCTCCCCGCGCGCGGAGGGCTTATCCCCCCCAACCCCCCTTGCCAAGGGGGGAACCAGGCGTTTTGCGTCTTGCGTTTGGCGTTTGGCGTACGACGTACGACGTACGACCTGCCCCCGGCGTTAACCTCTCATTTACCCGCCCCCGGTAATTTCCCAAGGCAATGGTCAGTAAAGGCGGGGAAGGGGCCCTCGGCCTGATTCTGGAACCGTTACCGCGCGTGGGCATATGGGCGCCTGCCGTGGGCGGTCCGGGCCACCTGGCGGAGGGGCTGCTCTGCCTCGCCGGCGCTGCCGAGCGGCTGGTGCAGCAGGACGCCCACGCCCTGCGGGTGGCCCAGCTCACCTACCGGCTGGCCGAGCGGCTGGGGCTCCCCGTGCAGCAGTGTGCCCGGCTGGCCCAGGCGGCCCGCTTTCACGACCTGGGCAAGTGGCTCATCGCGCCCGAAATCCTGGATAAGCCGGGGCCCCTCGAGCCCTGGGAGTACGCCCTGGTCAAGACCCACACCTCGCTGGGGGCGGCCGTCCTCTCCCTGCGGGCCGGCCCCGACGCCGGGCTCGCCGTCGGCATCGCCCTCACCCACCACGAGCGGTGGGACGGGACGGGCTACCCGCGCGGGCTGGCGGGCGAGGAGATCCCCCTCGAGGGCCGCGTCGTGGCGGTGGCCGACGTCTTCGACGCGCTGCTCACCCCGCGCCCCTACAAGCCCGCCTGGACGCCGGGGCGGGCGCTCGAGGAGGTCGGGCGGCAGGCCGGGCGGCAGTTCGACCCGGAGGTGGCGAACGCGCTGCTTCGCCTGGCCGACGAGGGGCGGCTCCCGCCGCTCGAGGCTCCCCCCGCCCCGGCAGAAGCACTCCCCCGCGGGTCCGTGGCGTAACAGCCCTCACTTTCGCCCGCCGCTATTGATAGCGTATTATCAGGTGTTATGGGCGCACTGGCGGTGCAGACCTTCGAACTGGGCGTGCGCTTCGGCGACTTTCAGGCGTTGTACGGGGTGAACCTGGCGATCTCCCCGGGCTCCTTCGTGGCGATCGTGGGCCCCAACGGGGCGGGGAAGAGCACCCTGCTCAAGGTGCTGCTGGGCCTCGACCCCGGCAACCTGCGCGACGGGGAGGCCCGGCTGACGGGCAAGGCCGAGGTGTTCGGCCAGGCTCCGAAGGCGCTCCCGCCGGGCTGGGTGGGCTACGTGCCCCAGGTCAAGAGCTTCGACCGCAGCTTCCCGGCGCTGGCGCTCGAGGTCGTCGTCTCGGGGCTGCGCCGGGCCTGGCCCTTCCGCATCGCCCCCCGCGAGCGCGAGGTGGCGATGGCGGCGCTCGAGCAGGTCGGGGCCGCCCACTTAGCCGGGCGGCGGCTGGGGCGGCTGTCGGGCGGGGAGTTGCAGCGGGTTTACCTGGCCCGCAGCCTGGTGCGCCGGCCCAGGCTCCTCATGCTCGACGAGCCGGCCACCGGCGTGGACGCGGTGGGCGAGGCCGACCTCTACCGCCACCTCGAGGCCTACCAGCAGCAGAGTGGGGCCACCGTCTTGATGATCACCCACGACTGGGAGGCGGCCAGCCACCACGCCTCGCACGTGCTGCTGCTCAACCGCACCGTCATCGCCTACGACCTGCCCGCCGTGGCCCTGTGCCACGAGTGCCTGAGCCGGGCCTTCGGGCACGTGGGCCACGCCCACAGCGCCCCGGTGATCCGCTAGGAGGAGACGTGCTCGAGGCCCTGCAACTCCCCTTCATGCAGCGCGCCCTGGTGGCGGGGGTCCTGGTGGGGGCCGTCGCCAGCTACCTCGGGGTGTTCATCGTGCAGCGGCGGCTCTCCTTCCTGGGCGACGGGCTGGCCCACGCGGCCTTCGCGGGGGTGGCGCTGGGCCTGCTGCTGGGCACCCAGCCGCTCTACGTCGCCGTCCCCTTCGCCGTGGCGGTGGCGCTGGCGATCACCTGGGTGCGCGAGCGCACCAACCTGGGCGAGGACACCACCATCGGGGTGTTCTTCGCGCTGTCGGTGGCGCTGGGCGTGCTGTTCATGTCCATGCGCCAGGGCTACAGCGCCGACGCGCTGTCGTACATCTTCGGCTCGATCCTCACCGTCACGGCGGCCGACCTGTGGGCCGTGGCGGCCCTGGCGGCGCTGCTGCTGGCGCTGCTGCCCTTGTGGAGCCGCTGGGCCTACGCCACCTTCGAGCGCGAGCTGGCCCTGGCCGACCGGCTGCCGGTGCTGCGCCAGGACTACGCGCTCTCGGCGCTGGTCGCGGTGGTCACGGTGATGGCGGTGAAGGTGGTGGGGCTGGTGCTCATCGCGGCCTTTCTGGTGATCCCGGCGGCGACCTCGAGGCTGCTGAGCCCCACCTTCGCCCGCATGACCTTGGGCGCGGTCGCCATCGGGGTGCTGTCCTCGCTGCTGGGCCTGTTCCTCTCCTACTCCCTCGACACCCCCAGCGGTGCTACCATCGTGCTCACCCAGACCGCGCTGTTCCTGCTGGCCCTGTCGTTGCGCGGCAGAAGCTGAGCCTGGCCCCCGGAGGGCCTCAAAGGTAAATGTCCCCATTGTCGGGTCGGATACACGGGATTAGACTCAGGCCATGTGGGTTTCCACCAAAGCACAGTACGGCCTGCGGGCCCTCGTCGAGATCGGGCTGCGGGCCCCCGCCGCGGTGCCGCTGAAGGACGTGGCCGAGGCCCAGGGCATCAGCCAGCACTACCTCGAGCAGATCGCCGCCCAGCTGCGCCGCAGCAACTTCATCCGCAGCGTGCGCGGGGCCAAGGGGGGCTACAAGCTCTCGCGCCCCATGGACAAGATCACCGCGCTGGAGGTGGTGGAGGCGCTGGAGGGCAGCCTGGCCCCCGTGACCTGCCTCGACGACCCCGAGTCCTGCTGGCAGACCGGGGCCTGCTCGACCGAGACGCTGTGGAAGAAGGTGGACTTCGCCATGCGCGGGGTGCTGGGCAACACCACCCTCAAGGACCTGGTGGAGGAGCGCAAGCTCATCGAGGCCCGCAAGCTCGTGCAGATCGAGCCCGCCGCCTACATCCCCCCGCAGAACCCCGTGGTCTGATGATCTACCTCGACTACGCCGCCACCACCCCGCTCGACGGCGAGGTGAAGGCCGCGATGGAGCGGGCCTTCGCCGCCTGGGGCAACCCTAGCTCGGTGCACGCCTACGGGCGCGCGGCCAAGGCCCTGCTCGAGGAGTCCCACGAGCGCGTGGCCCGCGCCCTCGGCGCCCGCCCCCGCGAGATCGTCTTCACCTCCGGCGGCACCGAGGCCGACGCCCTGGCGGTCTACGGCGTCGCCCTGGCGAGGGGCCGGGGTCACCTCGTCACCAGCCAGATCGAGCACTCCGCCGTGCTCACCGCGATGAAGGGCCTCGAGCGCCTGGGCTACGCGGTCAGCTACCTCACCCCCGAGCCCCGCACCGGCCTGATCTACCCCGAGCAGGTGGCCGAGGCCCTGCGCCCCGACACCCTGCTGGTGAGCCTGATGACCGTCAACAACGAGCTCGGCACGGTCTACCCGGTGCGCGAGGTCGCGGAGGTCTGCAAGGCCCGGGGCGTGCTCTTCCACACCGACGCGGTGCAGGCCGCGGGAACCCTGCCGCTCGAGGTGAAAGAACTCGGCGCCGACCTGCTCTCGCTGGCCGCGCACAAGTTCTACGGCCCCAAGGGCGCGGGGGCGCTGTACGTGCGCAAGGGCCTCGAGCTGTTCCCCCTCGCCCCCGGCAAGCAGGAACAGGGCTTGCGCGGCGGCACCGAGAACCTGCCCGCCGTCTACGGCCTGGGGCTGGCCCTCGAGCGCGCCGTGGCCCTGCTGCCCCAGGAAACCCCCCGCCTGCTCGCCCTGCGGGAGCGGCTCGAGGCCGCCCTGCTCGCCCTCCCCGGCGTCGAGCTCAACGGCCACCCCACCGCCCGCAGCCCCAAGCACGTCAACGTCACCGCCCTGGGCGCCGACGGGGAAGGGCTGCTGCTCAACCTCGACCTGATGGGCGTGGCCGCCTCCTCGGGCTCGGCCTGCGCCTCGGGGAGCCTCGAGCCCTCCCACGTCCTCACCGCCATCGGGCGCAGCAAGGCCGAGGCCAAGGCTTCGGTGCGCTTCAGCCTGGGCCGCCACACCACCGAAGCCGAGGTGGACGAGGCCGCCCGGGTCTTCGCGCAGGCGGTGGAGCGCTCGAGGGTCGCGGTTTAGGGCGGCTTGGGCGACGCTGAACGCCGATAGCCGATAGCCGAACGCGCCGGGTCGTACGTCGTACGTCCTACGCCGTACGCAAAACGCAAGACGCGAAACGCAAGACGCCTCGGCCCGTGGCCCTAGAGCGGTTTGCCTATTGATTGACCGGTTGGAGGTTGCAAAGCGCTTCCCCCCGGGGGTCCTCCGCCACGGCGATACGCCACGAATTACGACCACCGCTCTAACGTAACGGCGCAGTGGCTAAATAACCCGCAAGAGGAATTTTTTCTTGATAACATCGGGAACGTGAAAGCGCCCACTTTTCTCTTAATGAGATCTTTTGGGAGTTTGCTCCTGCTGCTCCTCGGCCTTTTCACCCTTGCAGCTTGCGGCGGGCAGTCCGGGGGTGGAGTCCCCGGCGGTGTGCTGCGCGTACGCATCACGGGTCTGCCTGCCGGGACGGCGGCAGTGGTCAAGGTGATCGGGATGGACCAGTCCGAGCGCACCGTCACCGCCGACACCGACCTCAAGGTTCCGCCGGGCACCTATGTGGTCAGTGGGCTTGCGGTGGGCGGCGGCGAGAAGGATGCCCCGGTTTACGCACCGTCCGTGACCTCACAGGAGGTGACGGTCGGTTCCGGCGCGGGCGCTGCGGTTAAGGTGGAATACGGGCTCCTCCAGACCAAGATATCGCCCGAGACCCGGGTGGCCGACGACGCGGCCTCCGCGAGCCTCACCTCACTGGTGCAAGGTAGCGACGGGCGCACCACGCTCACCTTTTCGGGCGGCAACCCGCAGATCACGGCCCTCAAGGCCGGGGAGATTTTGGTGCTCGGCCCGTCGTCGGCGGCCCCGGAGGGACACTTCGGGCGGGTTGTCTCGAACGACGGCACCACCGTCGTGACCGAGCCTGCCGCCATGCAGGACGTGATCCAGCGGGGGGCGTTCGTCTTTTCCAAAACGATTGACCTCAGCGCCCCCGGCGTGGTGCTGCCTCAAGGCATCCGACGCTTGGACGAGTTCGAGCAATGTCTGGCTGTAGACAAAACGCTGGCTGCGAGCGGTAGCGGCGGGAGCGCGGCGGTGGGGCTCACCGTGCGGGTCTCTGGGACGCTCTGCCTGAGCAGCGAAATTACGTTGACGACCAGTTTCAACGTGGATAAAAACCTCAAGCCGTTGCCGCCGGACGTAAACTTCAACGCTAAATTTAAGACCGGCGATAAAACCAACCTGAAGGTTACCGCTTCGGCAAACGTGACCACCCCCGCCGGTGCGGCCCCCTTTGACTTCCCCGCGCTCGAGGTTGCCCTGCTGCCCATCTCGCTCGGAACTTACACCGTGTGGACCGGGCCTGTTCCGTGGGTTATCACGCCGAACATCAGGGTCTATGTGGGCGCTGGCGGAACCGTGACCGCTGGGGTGCAGTTCGGCTTCAAGGCGGACGTTGAGGCTGGTGGCGGCTTCTTCTACGACGGAAAGGCCAACCGGTTCACACCCAAATCCACCCGAACCCAGACCTTCATCCCCGATTGGCCGCCCCTCACCTCCACACTGGACCTCAGGGCGTACATCTCGCCGTCGCTCGAGCTCATCATCAACGGCCTCGCCGGTCCCTTCCTCCGCCTCGACCCCTACCTGCGGTTCAAGGCCAACATCGGTTCTACCGTGGACTGGAAGCTTCTCGCTGGCCTCGACCTCTCCACCGGCATCACCCCGCTCCTGGGGATCGCCCTGGGGTACTCGACACTCCTCTACAACTACGAAGAGCAAATCCTCAGCAGCAGCAATACCCCCAACCCGGGCCAGACCACTACCAGCGCGCCCGGCTTCGCCGCGAGCGGGGGCATGGTGGTGGGGCCTGACGACACGGTTTACGTCGGCTCGGGGAACTCCGTACGGGCTTTCGCCAACGCGCTCGTGCCCAAGTGGACCTACAACACCAGCAGCTCGGTGCTGGGGGTCAGCCGGGGGGATGACGGAACCATCTACGCCTGGGATTTCGGCGGTACGCTCTACGCCATCAACCCGGACGGCACCGAGAAGTGGAAGACCGACCCGCTGGGGAATCTCGAGATTCGCCGGGTGGCGCTTACCGCGAACGGCCTGGTGGTTACAGCGGGCGGCAACACCGTGCGTACCTTCTCGGCGGCGAACGGCGCGCCGGGTTGGAGCGACGACGTGGGCGAGAGTGTTTATAGCGTCGTGGTGGATAAGAGCGGCAACATCTGGTCGAACGGCAGCTCCTCGGTGCGCAAGCACGCCCCGACCGGCGGGGTGCTGGCGACGGTGGCTGCCCCGAGTTCTCCCGGCGGGATGGCGATGGCCCCGGACGGCACGATCTATGTGCGGACCATTAGCAATGGGGTCATCCAGGTGTCTGCGGTGTCGCCCAATGCCACGCTCAAGTGGTCTAAATCGCTGAGCAATACCAATAACGAGCGTGCCGAGGCGGACTCGCTGAGCGAACCCGCCGTGGGCCCCGACGGGACCATATACATCTGCGGGACCCCGACCGACCCCAAGTACACCGGCAGCCTGTTCGCGGTGAGCCCGACCGCCCCCACCGCTTCCTTAGAGGTTCCCAAGTGGATATACACCCACTTCGAGCTATGCGAGGCCACCCCCGCGGTTGGCAACAATGGGCAGGTCTACATCGTCACCAACAAAACCTTGCGGGCCGTCAATGCGAGCGACGGGAAACTCGCCTGGAGTGTCGCAGCGGGCAATAACGATACCGAGTCCTCGCCCGTTTTCTTGACGAACAAATCCGTCGTCGCGGGGACCAGCAGCGGGCTGATCAGCGTGCACGCCGGCGGTCAACTCGCCACCGGCACCTGGGCCCGCGAAGGCGGGGATGCCAACAGCTCTCGGCGCATGAAATAAGTCGGGGTCGCGCTTTGGCCTCGAGCCCCTCCCCGGTCGCCTCTTCACAATTTCCTCCTGCCTGCCCCCCGCCCGGGGGCAGGCAGGCTTTAGAGCGGTGGTCGTAATTCGTGGCGTACCGCCGTGGCGGAGGGCCCCCGGGAAGAGGCGGTTTGCGACCCCTCCGACCGGTCGATCAGTAGGCATGCCGCTCTAGACCCTTGGCCCTCGACGCCGGCAGGGGAAGTTGGGGGGAGGTCAACCACGCGCCGCCCACCCCCGACCCGCGCCGACCCTTTACCGGTATCGTGGGAGCCGTGACCAAACGCCGCTACGAAGTCCTCCTCCCCGCCCGGCTCAACGACGGGCGTTCGGTGCTCTTGCAGGAAACGAGCAACCTCCAGCAGTCGCTCCAGGAGGTCATCGAGCGCTTCGGGGCGATGAGCTACAACCCCAACACCGTGCTCGGGGTCTACCACAAAGGCCGCGAGACCTTCGAGGACGACCTGTACCAGCTCGTCGTGGACGTGGACGACACGCCCGAGAACCGGCGGTTCTTCCTCGAGTTCAAGCAGAAGCTCAAGGGGCGCTTCCAGCAGCTCGAGATCTACGTCGTGACCTACCCGGTGGAGGTGCTGTAGGCGTGAAAAAGCCCCCTCGAGGCGAGGGGGCCGGGCGGCGCCGGGCTGGCCGAATCCGGCATTAGCTCGAGACCTTCTCCCGGTCGAGCTGCTCGCGCAGTTCGCGCTTGAGGATCTTGCCCACCATGCTCTTGGGCAGGCTCTCGCGGAACTCGTAGATGCGCGGGACCTTGTAGGCGGCCAGGTTGGCGCGGCAGTGGCGGTCGAGCTCCTCCTGGGTCACGGTCTGGCCGGGCTTGAGCACCACGTAAGCGGCCACCGTCTCGCCGCGGTAGGCGTCGGCCACGCCCAGCACCGCGGCTTCCTGCACGGCGGGGTGGGCGTAGAGCACCTCCTCGACCTCGCGGGGGTAGACGTTGTAGCCGCCCGCGATGATCATGTCCTTCTTGCGGTCAACGATGTAGAAGTAGCCCTCCTCGTCCATGCGGGCGACGTCGCCGGTGAGGAGCCAGTCGATCACGATGGTCTTGGCGGTCTCCTCGGGGCGGTTCCAGTAGCCCAGCATCACGTTGGGGCCCCGGATGGCGAGCTCCCCGATCTCGCCGGGGGGCACCTCCTGGAGGTCGGGGCCGACCACCTTGGCCTCCACGCCGCTCATCGGCAGGCCGATGCTGCCCACCTTGCGCTTGCCCACCACCGGGTTGCAGTGGGTGCAGGGGGCCGCCTCGGTGAGCCCGTAGCCCTCGACGAGCTTGCCGCCGGTGAGCTCCTCGAAGCGCCGGGCGACCTCCACGGGCAGGGCGGCCGAGCCCGAGATGCACACCTTCACCGTGCCCACCTTGCGACGCTCGATGCCGGGGAAGTTGTTGAAGCCCACGTAGAGGGTGGGCACCCCGGGGAAGTGGGTCACGCCGTGCTTCTCGATGGCCTCGACGCAGGGCTTGACCTCGGGGCGGGGCAGCAGCACGATCTTGTAGGCCTCGGCGATGCCGTAGTTCATCGCCACGGTCATGCCGTAGACGTGGAAGAAGGGGATGGCCCCCAGCATCACGCCCTTGCCCTCGAGCTCCTTCGCCGGGTACCAGGAGATGGCCTGGTAGGTGTTGGCGACGAGGTTGCGGTGCGAGAGCATGGCCCCCTTGGAGAGCCCGGTGGTGCCCCCGGTGTACTGCAGCAGCGCCACGTCGTCGGGCTTGGCGGGGTGGGGGTGCTCGAGGGGCGGGTGCTCCTTGAGCAGCGCCTTGAAGCCGTGGCGCTTGGGGTCGGGGGGCAGGTTGACCCAGCGCTTCTCCCGCCGGGCCTTGACGGGGAAGAGGAGGTTCTTGGGGAAGGGCAGGTAGTCCTGGATCCCGGTGGTGATCACCCGCTTGACCCCGACCTCGCCGGCGATCTCGGCGTAGCGCGGCCACAGCAGGTCGAGGATGACCAGCGTCTCGGCGCCCGAGTCGTTGAGCTGGTGCCTGAGCTCGCGGGGGGTGTACAGCGGGTTGACGTTGACGCAGACGCCCCCCGCCGCCAGCGTGCCGTAGAAGGCGATGACGAACTGCGGGCAGTTGGGCAGCATGATGGCTACCCGTTCGCCCTCCTTCACGCCCAGCGAGCGCAGGGCCTGCGCGAAGCGCCGCGCCGCGCTCCACAGCCCCTCGTACTTGAGGTGATAGCCCATGAACTCCAGGGCCACGTTGCCGGGGTACTTCTGGGCGCTGTGCTCGAGCAGCCGCCACAGCGGGACCTCCGGATAGCTGATTTGCTCCGGTACACCGGGATCGTAATGTGCCAGCCAGGGTTTTGCCATGCTTGAACCTCCAGGGGCCTTTGCGCGCTGTGCCTCAAATCTTAGAGGATTCTTATACCGAGTTCAAGCAGAGAGTCCACCATCCCAGCGTTACGCTCCCGTTATGTCCGGGAGGGCAGGGACCGGAGGGCTGGACGGTTCCATTATCCCCCGCTCGAGCCCATAAACTGTAGTTATGGATGTCCTAGTGCGTTCCCAAGAGGGCGTTCCCGCTCATCCGGTCGAGCGCAGCCAGGATGCTTTCGTCCAGGTCCTCATCGGCCCCGAAGACGGAACCGTGCACGCGGTGGTGCGCCGCTTCACCCTGTTGCCCGGCGGGCGCATCCCCCGCCACAAGCACCCCACCGTGCAGCACCAGCAGTACGTGATCTCCGGCCGGGTGCGCGTGGGCGTAGGCACCGAGGTGCGTGAGGTCAAGGCCGGCGACGCCCTGCTCATCCCCCCGGACACGCCCCACTGGTACGAGAACCCCAACGACGAGCCGGTGAGCTTCTTGTGCATCATCCCGCGCACGAGCGGGTACGCCACGTTGTGGCTGGATGATTGAGGGGGGGTGGTCGATAGCTGATGGCCGGTAGCCGGGCGCCGGTCATACGTCGTACGTCGTACGCCTGACGCCGAACGCAAGACGCTAAACGCGGGTCGTACGTCGTACGTCCTGCGTCGTACGCGAGATGCAGCCCCCCTTAGCAAGGGGGGCTGGGGGGATAAACCCTCCCGCGCGCGGGGAGGGTTTATC
>NZ_QXDL01000150.1:0-10211 GCF_003574345.1 Calidithermus terrae | reverse complement strand
GGGCCGCTGGGTGCGGGTGGGGCTCGAGGCCACGCCGCCGGATGGCCCGTGGCTGCTCGAGCTCGGCGCCGGCTTCGAACGCCTGCGCGAGTGGGAGCGGCGCTTCCCCACGCTGGAGGAGGCCGGCTGCCGGGTGGGCATCGGGGTAGCCAGCGGCGCCGACGCGGTGCTGGTGCAGCCCGCCGACCTCGACGTCGAGGACGACCGCAAGCTCCCCCTGCTGCTCGCCGCTGACGTGCGCTCCGGGCGCGTCGCGTGGTCGGGGCGGGTGCTCGTCAACCCCTTCGACGCCGAGGGCCGCCTGGTGGACTTGGCGCGCTACCCGCGGCTGCGGGCCTACCTCGAGGCCCACCGCCCCGTCCTGGAGCGCCGCTACGTCGCCCGCAAGCGCCCCGAGCAGTGGTTCCGCACCCTCGACCGCGTGGACCCCGCCCTCCGGCACACCCCCAAGCTGCTGATCCCCGACCTGGCCGGGCGCCCCATCGTGGTGCTGGACGAGGGGTGCTACTACCCGCACCACAACCTCTACTGGGTGACCTCGAGCGCCTGGCCGCTGCCGGCGCTGCAGGCCGTGCTGCGCTCGCCCGTCGCCGCGCTGTTCGTGCGGGCGTACTCGGTGGAGATGCGCGGGGGCTACCACCGCTACCAGGCCCAGACCCTACGCCGCGTCCGGCTCCCCCGCTGGCCCGAGCTGCCCGAGGAAGTACGGCGGGACCTGGCGAGCGGGGCCGCCCGGCTCCAGCAGCGGGCGCTGGCGCGGGTGTACGGTTTGTGACGAATTACAACGCCGCGAGGGTCGCCCGGGCGCACAATGGATGCTGCAACACCTTTCGCGGTGCCCGAGGTCCGGTCAGTGACGCTACGCCAACCCGAAACTTCCCCCGTGCTGGACGAGCTATTCCGCCAGGCGGCCGCCTGGCGTGAGGAAAACCCCAAGGAGGCCCTGCGGCTGTACCGGCAGGCCCTCGAGCTCGCCCAGGCCGACGCCTGCTTCACCGGCGTGGCCCACGCCCTGCGGGGCGCCGCCGACTGCCACGTCCTGCTGTCGCAGTACGAGCAGGGCCTCGCGCTCGCCCTACAGGCCAAGGCGGCCTTCGAGGCGCTGGGCGACCGCGCCGGGATGGGGCACTGCCTCGTGCACGTGGGCGCGGTGCGGATGTACCAGGCCGACTACGCCGCCGCCCACGCCTGCTTCGGCGAGGCGCTCGAGATCGCCCTCGACGCGCAGAACACCTGGCTGGAGGCCCTGGCCCGCAACAACCTGGCGTGGGTCTTCAGCACGCTGGGCAACTTCGGCTTCGCGCTCGAGCACTACCTCAAGGCCCTCGAGCTCTTCCGCGCCGTCGCCGACCCGGCCTTCGAGGCGATGGTGCTGTGCAACCTCGCCGCCGCCCACCTCGAGCTCGAGGACTACGACCAGGCCCTCGAGTTCGCCCGGCGCTCGCTCGAGCTGCGCCAGCAGTTGCGCCTGCGGCTGGGACAGGCCGACGTGCACAACCTGCGGGGCTACATCTACTACCGCCAGAAGCGCCTGGGCGAGAGCATCGCCGAGCTCGAGCGGGCCATCGCGCTCTACGACGAGCTCGGCGACCGCGACTACCAGTGCGCCTCCTGGAACACCCTGGGCCAGGCCCACCTCGCCCTCGGCGCGACCCGGCGGGCGCTGGAGTGCTTCGGGCGGGCCCTCGAGCTCGCCACCCTCAGCGAGTCGCCCAGCAGCCTCACCGACGCCTGGCGCTGCATGGCCGAGGCCCACCTGCAAGCCGGCGACCCCCTGCAAGCCCTCGCCGACCTCGAGCGCGCCCTCCAGCTCGGCGACGACAACCTCAGCCTGCGGCGCGAGGTGCTGGAGACCCAGTCGCGCGTGCTCGAGGCGCTCGGCCGCTTCGAGGAGGCCCTGCAGGCCCACAAGGCGCTGCGCCGGGTCGAGCTTCGGCTAAAGGACGAACAGCTCCAGCACCAGACCCTGGCCCTGTCCATGCGCTACAAGCTCGAGCAGGAGCGCCAGCGCAGCGCCGAGCTGGCCCAGGTCAACGCCGCGCTGGAGGCGCTGAACCAGGAGAAGACCCGGCTCTTAGAGGAACTGCGCCGCCAGGCCGAGCTGCTGGAGCGGCAGAGCCTCGAAGACCCCCTCACCGAGCTCGCCAACCGCCGCCACCTCGAGGGCTACCTGCACCAGGAGTTCGCCCGCGTCCGGCGCACCGGCCGCCCCCTCACCGTCGCCGTGGCCGACATCGACAACTTCAAGTCCATCAACGACCAGCTCACCCACCCCGTCGGCGACGAGGTGCTGCGGGTGGTGGCCCGCCTGCTGCAGGACGGCTGCCGCGCCGGCGACACCGTGGGGCGCTACGGCGGCGAGGAGTTCGTGCTGGTCTTCCCCGATACCCCCCTCGAGGAAGCCCGCCACGTCTGCGAACGCCTGCGCCAAGCGGTCGAGGGCTACCCCTGGCACTCCATCCACCCCGACCTGCGCGTGACGCTGAGCTTCGGCCTGTGCGACGACACCTCCGGCCCCAGCCACGAGCCCATGATCTCCCACGCCGACGCGCTGATGCTCGAGGCCAAGCGCGAGGGGAAAAACCGGGTGAAGACGCCACCGGGGGGTAGTCGATAGCCGATAGCTAATAGCCCATAGCCGGTAGCTAAAAAAGCTTGTGGCGTATGGCTCGTGGAGACCTCTCCCCGGCCCTCCCCGCTGGCACGAAGGTCTAGGGCCGGGGCCAAGACGTATTGCGTCTTGCGTTTCGCGTCTTGCGTCTTGCGTACGACGTACGACCCACGCCCGGCGCCCAGCTACCGGCCCTATATCTCATCATCCCCCAACGCCCCCCGCCGCACGAAGCGGCTCAGCAGGCTCGGCGCGAAGAGGGAGAGGGCAGCCAGGACCCACAGCGCCACGGCGATGGGGCTGCTGAAGAGGAAGCCCACGTCGCCGTTGCTGATGGCGAGGGCCCGGCGCAGGTTGACCTCCATCAAGTAGCCCAGCACCAGGCCCAGCAGGACGGGGGCCAGCGGGAAGTCGAGCTTGCGCATGAGGTAGCCCAGCAGGCCGAAGACGGTCATGAGCAGCAGGTCGAAGGGGTTGTTGTTGACCGCGTAAACCCCGATGAAGCTCACCGCCAGCACCGCGGGCACCAAGAACCACGAGGGCACGGCCAGGAGGCGCACGAAGAGGCCCACCAAGGGCAGGTTGAGCAGCAGCAGCATGGCGTTGCCCACGTACATCGAGGCGATGAGGCCCCACACCACGTTGGGGTGCTGCTGGAACATCTGCGGCCCCGGCGTGACGCCCAGGCTGACCAGGGCCCCCAGCATGATGGCGGTGGTGCCGCTGCCCGGCAGGCCCAGGGTGAGCAGGGGGATCATGGCCCCGCCCGCCGCCGCGTTGTTGGCCGACTCGGGGGCGGCCACCCCGCGGATGTCGCCCTGGCCGAACCTGGCCCGGTTGCCCAGGACGCGCTTCTCGACGGTGTAGGCCACGAAGCTCGCGATGCTGGCCCCGGCGCCCGGCAGCACCCCGATTATGAAGCCCAGGACGCTGCTGCGCAGGATGGTAGCCAGGGAGAACACGAACTCCTTGAGCGAGAGGTAGACCCGGCCCACCGTGGCCTGCACCGCCGGCGGGGCCTTGTCCTCGAAAATCACCAGCACCTCGCTCACCGCGAAGAGGCCGATGGCGACTACCAGGAAGTCCATGCCGTCCTCGAGCTGCAGCAGCCCGAAGGTGAAGCGCGACATCCCGCTCTGCGGGTCCTGGCCCACCGTCGAGAGCAACAGGCCGAAGAGCGTGGCGAGCAGGGCCTTCGCCATGTTCTTCCCGGCCAGCGCCGAGAGGGTGGAGAAGCCGAAGACCATCAGGGCGAAGTACTCAGCCGGCCCGAAGCGGATGGCCCACTGCGCCAGCAAGGGCCCCAGCAGCATCAGCGCCAGCACCGACAGCGTCCCGGCGATGAAGGAGCCCCAGGCCGAGATGGCGAGCGCGGCCCCGGCGCGGCCCTGGCGGGCCATCTGGTTGCCGTCGAGGGTGGTCACGACCGAGGAGGTCTCGCCGGGGATGTTGAGCAGGATGCTCGTCGTGCTGCCGCCGTACATCGCGCCGTAGTAGATGCCCGCCAGCAGGATGATCGCCGACTCCGGCGGCAGCTTGAGCGCGAAGGTCAGGGGCACCAGCAGCGCCACCCCGCTGATGGGCCCGATGCCCGGCAGCACCCCGATGAGCGTGCCCACTAAGCAGCCCACGAAGACCAGCAGCAGGTTGACGGGCTGGAAGGCCACCCCGAACCCGTTGGCGAGGGCTTGCAGGACGTCCATGCGCTACCGCCGGACGCCGGGCGCCCAACGCCGAAGGCAAGAGGCGAGGCGCCAACCGCCGAACGCCGAAGGCCCGAAGCCCGAATCCCTCAGGTCCATAGTCATCTCCTATCCGAACAAGCGCCCCGCCGGCAGCGGCACGTTGAGGCCGGCGGTGAAGAGGAAGTAGACCGCCAGGCTGAAGGCCAGCCCGGCCAGGAGCCCCTGCCACCAGCGCGCGCCGAAGAGCACGGCGAGCAGGGCCATCTCGAGCGTGGTCACCAGGGTGAAGCCCAGCGGCACCAGCAAGTAGGCGTAGGCCACCAGGCTGCCCAGCGCCAGGCCCAGCGGCAGCCAGAAGGCCGCGGGCGGCCACTGCGGGTCGGGGTCGGGCCGCAGGATCAGCCACAGGCTGGCGGCGGCGGTGCAAAAGGCGATGAGGTAGGGGAAGGGCTTGGGGCCCACGGGGTCGGAGAGGAGGCCCACCTCGAAGCGGCTGGCCGTCCAGCCGTAGCCCAGGGCGAGCAGCAGCAGCAAGACCCCTACGATGCGGTCGGCGCGGCGGGCAGGGTTGGGCATGGCACCTCCCAAAAGGGTGGGCACCCCTCCGGGTGCCCCGGGCTCGAGGCCCGCCCTACTTGATGATCCCCAGCTCCTTGGAGAGGTTGCGGAACTGGCTGACCTGGCGGTCGATGAAGACCTGGAACTCCGCGCCCAGCGACACGAACTCGCCCAGCGAGTTCTGCTCGCGGAACTTGGCCCACTCGGGCGAACGGGCCACCCGGCGCAGGGCGTTGAGCCAGAAGTTGTAAGCCTCCTCGGGCATGTTCTTGGGCACGTAGAAGCCGCGCCACACCACCCAATCGACGTTGTAGCCCAGCTCCTTGGCGGTGGGGACGCCCGCGTAAGGCGCCGCCAGCCGCCGGGGGGCCATCACCGCCAGCACCCGCACGGTGCCGCCCTCCACCTGCCCGCGCAGCTCGGAGGCGTCGCCGGCGAAGACCTGGATGAAGCCGCCCAGCAGCGAGGTGATGGCCTGGCCGCCCCCGTCGAAGGGCACGTACTTGATGGCTCGAGGCGGGATCCCCGCCGCCCGGCCCAGCAGCAGCACCTTCATGTGGTCCTGCCCGCCCACCGCGCTGCCGCCGCCCACCGCGATCTTGGAGGGGTCGGCCTTCCAGGCGGCCACCAGGTCGGCCATGGTCTTGTAAGGCGCGTCGGCCTTGACCGCCACCACGCCGTAGTCGGCGGCGATGGCCCCCAGCCAGCGCACGTCGCGCTCGGTGAACTGGCTGAACTGCCCCTGGGCCAGCCGCACGGTGGTGGCCGGGGAGGCCGCGACGAGCAGGTTGGCGTCGTCGCCGCGCTGGGTGACCACGTTGGCGTAGGCCACCCCGCCCCCCGCCCCGGTCACGTTGGTGACCTTGAAGGGCTGGGGCACGATCTTGAGGTCGAACATCAACTGGGCCACGCTGCGGCAGGTGAGGTCCCAGCCGCCCCCCGCCCCCGCCGGGGCGATGCACTCCGGCGCCTTGGGGGTGAAGGCGGCGAGGCTCGAGCCGCCCAGGAACACGCTAAAGGCCAGCATCCACCAGTGCTTGTTCATGATCCCTCCTGCTGTGTCTGGTGCCTCGATTGTGATCAAGCCGCCGGGCGGGGTCAAGTTTTTGTAAATTGTGTTCACCGACTTCCCTTGGCTTGGCCCGCCTTTTGCGCCATGCTGGAGTACCGCCTTTCCACGTGGGGGACCCGACGCCATGAGCCTCGCTCGAGCCAAACCGCGCACGGCCAGCTTCCTGCCCCGGCCTGCCTCCCGCCGCCTGGGCATCCAGATGCGCTTCTTCCTGCTGCAGGTGGCGGTGTTCACGCTGCTGATGGGGGTGCTCGCCGGCGTGCAGGTGGCGGCGCTGCAGCGCTCGGTGCGCTCGAGCTACGGCGAGCGGGCGCTGATGATCTCGCGCACCGTCGCCACCATCCCCGAGGTGGTGGCCGCCTTCGACGACCCCGACCCCTCGCGCACGCTCAACCCCCTGGTCAACCGCATCCGCGAGCGGGTCGGCGCCGACTACATCGTGGTGGGCGACAAGCGGGGCATCCGGCTGGCCCACCCCCTCCCCGACCGGCTGGGCAAGCCGATGGTGGGCGGCGACAACGCCGAGCCGCTGGCCGGGCGCGAGATCATCAGCGTGGCGACGGGCTCGCTGGGCGCGGCCATCCGGGGCAAGGTGCCCGTGCGCGACGCGGCGGGCCGGGTGGTGGGGGTGGTCTCCACGGGCTACTTGCTGCCCACCGTGCAGAGCATCGCCTTGGAGGTCAGCGCCACGCTGCTGCCGTGGTTCGGGCTGGGGCTGGTCTTCGCGCTGCTGAGCAGCGTGTGGCTGAGCCGCCGCATCAAGCGGGCCATGCTCGAGCTCGAGCCCGAGCAGATCGCCGCGCTGGTGCAGCAGCACCGCAGCGTGCTGAGCGCCCTGCAGGAGGGGGTGCTGGTGGTGGACGCCCAGGGCCACGTGCAGATCGCCAACCCCAAGGCCGCGCAGATGCTGGGGATCAGGGGGGAGCTCGACGCGCCGCTGCCGCTGGAGGGGCTGTGGCCCGAGCTGGCCCGCAGCGGCCTGCTGGCGGGCGGCAACACCGAGAACGAGCCCCTGCACGTGGGCAACCAGCCGGTGCTGGTGGGGGTGCTGGGGATGCCGGGCGGGCAGCGCCTGGTGGTCTTCCGCGACCGGGCCGAGATCCTGCAGATGGCCGAGGAGCTCACCCAGACCCGGCGCTACGCCGAGCTGCTGCGGGCCCAGACCCACGAGTTCCAGAACCGCCTGCACACCATCGCCGGGCTGATCGAGCTCGAGCGCCCCGCCGAGGCGCTGGCGGTGATCCAGCAGGAGGCGGGCCAGGTCGAGGCCCTGCGCGACCGGGTGGCCGGCCTCGAGCTGCCCCGCCTGGCCGCCTTGATCCTGGGCAAGTACCAGCGGGCCCGCGAGCTGGGCATCCGGCTGCGGTTGGAGCCCGGCTCGGCGCTGAGCGCGGCCTGGGCCCCGCACTCCCAGACCCTCGAGCTGGTGCTGGGCAACCTGCTCGACAACGCCTTCGAGGCGGTGCTCGAGAAGCCGCGCGGCGAGGCGAGGCACGTGAGCGTGATGCTGGGCGAGGACCCCGAGGGCCTGCAGCTCGAGGTCAGCGACGACGGGCCCGGCGTCGCGCCCGAACTGGGGCGGCGCATCCTCGAGCGCGGCGTCTCCACCCGCGGCGAGGGGCGGGGCCTGGGCCTGCACCTCGTGCAGCAGCACGTCGAGCCGCTGGGCGGCGAGCTCAGCTTCTTCCGGCGCGGCGGCCGCAGCGTGTTCCGCGTCAGCCTGCCCGCCAGCGCCCTGCCGGGGGGGCCGGCGTGAACCCCACCCCGGTGCTGCTGGTCGAGGACGACCCGGGGGTGCTGGCGGTCAACCAGGCCATGATCGCAAGCTGGCCCGACTTCGCGGTGGTGGGCAGCGCCCAGAGCGTGGGCGAGGGCCTCGAGCTCGCCGTGCTGCTCGAGCCCGAGCTGGTGCTGGTGGACGTCTACCTCCCCGACGGCAGCGGCCTGGATTTCGTGCGGGCCCTGCGCGGGCGCGGCCTGCGCTTCGAGGCGGTCATGATCACCGCCGCCAACGACCTCGAGACCGTGCAGCAGGCCCTTTACGAGGGCGTGATGGACTACCTCATCAAGCCCTTCCAGCAGCCCCGCCTGCGCGAGGCGCTCGAGCGCTACCGCCTGCGCCAGAGCATGAAGGCCCAGCCCCAGCCCTTCACCCAGGCCCGCCTCGACCGCCTGCTGGGCGTGCGGGCCCAGCAGCGCCTGCCCAAGGGCATCGACCTCACCACCCTCGAGCAGGTCCAGCACCTCCTGCAGACCACCCCCCAGCCCCTGAGCGCCGAGGAGGTGGGCGAGGCGGTGGGCGTGAGCCGGGTGACGGCCTGGCGCTACCTCGAGTACCTCCAGCAGAGCGGCTTCGCCCGGCTCGAGCTGAGCTACGGCGCGGTGGGGCGGCCGGTGAAGCGGTACCGGGTGCAGAGGTCGTGAGGGGGATGGGTAGCCGGGCGCGGGTCGTGCGTCGTACGTCCTACGTCGTACGTCGTACGCAAGACGCCAGACGCCTTGTCACCCCCCTTAGCAAGGGGGGCTGGGGGGGATAAACCCTCCCCGCGGGCGGGGAGGGAAGGAGTAGGGCAACCACAACCCACGAGCCACTAGCCACAAGCTGACGGCTGATCGCTGAACGCTCTCCTACCCTCCGTCTACCTCACCGCCCGCACCTTCTCCCCGCCCAGCAGGATGCTGCCCCATTCGGTGTCCTTGAGGCTTTCCAGTAGGGCTTTGTGGGAGCGCTCGAGGTGGCGCTCGACGAGTTGGGCGGCCTCTTCGCCCTTGCCCTGCTGGACGAGTTCGATCAGGCGGGCGTGGTCCTCGCGGGCGTGGTCAACGCCCTGTGGGCGGGTGATCTCGAGGAAGCGGGCGCGGTAGATGCGCGAGAGCACCTGGGCCAGCGCCGAGACCAGGAAGCGGTTGCCGGAGAGGCGGGCTAGGGCGAGGTGGAAGTCGGTGGCCTTCTCGAGCTCGACCTCGGGGTCGGGCTCGCTGGCGACGGTGGCGAGGAGCTCGCGGATCTCGCGGGCCTTGGGCCTGCGCCGGGCGGCCATGCGCACGGCGGTGGTCTCGAGCAGGCTGCGGAACTCGAAGGCCTCGCGCAATTCGTCGAGGTCGATGGGGGCGACGGTGTACACCCGCCCGGTGCGGCGCACGAGCCCCTCGCGGGCGAGCTGCTGGATGGCGGCCCGGATGGGCGTGCGCGACACCGAGAGCATCTCCTCGAGCCTGCGCTCGACGAGCGCCTCGCCCGGGGGCAGCTCGAGCGAAAGGATCGAACGCCGCAGGCGGCGGTACGCTTCATCGGTTTGAGGTGCGACCATGTTTAGGTATGGTATTCCAAGCTGGTATACCAACTCAAGGCCAATGTCGGTGGTCGATAGCCGATAGCTGATAGCCGAACGCCCAACGCCTAACGCCGGTCGTACGTCCTACGTCCTACGTCGTACGTCGTACGCAAGACGCCAGACGCCTTGTCACCCCCCTTAGCAAGGGGGGCTGGGGGGGATAAACCCTCCCCGCGGGCGGGGAGGGAAGGAGTAGGGCAACCACAACCCACGAGCCACTAGCCGACCGCTGACGGCTTGCCCCTTGCGCCCCTCGAGCCAATTTCGTTAAGGTGCGCTCATGTACGACCTGAGCCTCACCTTGCACAACCTGACCCGCTGGCTGGTGCTGGGGGTCGCGCTGGTGCTGATCTTCCGGAGCGTTCAAGGGCTGCGCCGGGGCGGCTACGTGCTGCTGGACCGGCGGTTGGGGATGGCCTACACCGGGTTGCTGGACCTGCAACTGCTGCTGGGGCTGATCCTCTTCGCCGTAAGCCCTTTCATCCGTGGCCTCACCGCCAACGTCTCGGCGGCCATGCAGAACAGCTCGAGCCGCTTCTTCCTGGCCGAGCACTGGGTGGCGATGCTGGTGGCGCTCGTCCTGGCGCACGTCGGCAGCAGCCGCGTCAAAAAAGCCACCGACGACCGGCAGAAGCACCGCCAGAGCCTGATCTTCTACGGGCTGAGCCTCGCGCTGGTGCTGCTGGGGATCCCCTGGTGGCGGCCCTTGCTGCCGTAGCCCGGGATGAAGTGAACGGCGGGGACATGGTCCCCGCCGTCAGCGTTTAGGGGTTAGAGCCCCCTTCGCCGCCATCTTCACCGGGAGGATCCCCCTCCTTCTCCTCCTCGTCCGCAAGCTGGCGGTGGAGCTGTCGGTGTGGACCCAGGGGGCGATGGGCCGCTTCCTGGACGGGCAGACCAACGTCCACATGGGGGACAACCCGGTCATCTACTTCGACATCGCCGGCTTC
>NZ_QXDL01000015.1:0-35528 GCF_003574345.1 Calidithermus terrae | reverse complement strand
CCCGTGCCCGCCCCCGACACCCAGGCCCCGGCCGCCCTGGCGGACGAGCTCGAGGCCCTCCGCCAGGAGCTCACCCGCCTGCGCGAGGCCCGCCTGGCCTGGACCCGCTACCGCGAGCAGGACCGGGCCTACCGCGAGGCCCAGGAAAACCGCCAGCGCGCCGCCGAGCGCCTGCAGGCCATCGCCCTCGAGCTCGAGGCCCTCGAGCAGCGCCGCCGGGCCGCCGCCGAACGCCTGGGATCCCTCGAGCAGGAAGCCGCCGCCTTAGGGCTCGGCGCCCTCGAGGCCGCCCTCCAGCAGGCCCGCCAGCGCGCCCGCGCCCTGGCCGAGGAGGAGAGCCGCCTGCTGGCCCGCACCAACGCGGTGCTGGGCGAGCTCGAGCAGGCCCGCATCAGCCTGGCCCGCCGCGAGAGCACCCAGGAGGCCCTGCTGCTCGAGCTCGCCGAACTCCCTGAAGGTCCGACAGAGGAGGGCCACTCCCGCGCGCTGGCCCGCCGCCTCAGCGAGGCCGAGGCCGCCCTGGAGGCCCTGGGCGCCGTCAACCACCTCGCCGAGAGCGAGTACCAGGCCCTGGCCCAGGAGGCCGAGCAGCTCGCCGGCGCGCTGGCCGAGGCCGAGGCGGGGGTGGCGAAGCTCGAGGCCGAGCTCCGCCTGGTCGAGGGCGAGTACCGCGACCGCCTGCACGCTGCCTTCCACCGCTTCCGCGACCGCTTCCACGACTACGCCCGCGCCCTGCTGGGCGCCGAGGCCCGCGTCGAGCACGACAAGTCCGGCCTGCACCTCGTCCTGCAGCCCTCCGGCAAGCGCACCATCGACCTGGGCCTGCTCTCGATGGGCGAGCGCACCATGGGCGCGCTGGCCTTCCTCTTCGCCCTGGCGGGCACCGCCGAAGAGGGGAGGGGCCTGCCCATCGCCGTGCTCGACGAGGTGGACGCCCCCCTCGACGAGGCCAACATCCTGCGCTTCACCGAGTTCCTCCAGCGCTTCAAGGGGGAGACCCAGTTCATCCTGATCACCCACCAAAAGCGCACCATGGAAGCCTGCGACGCGCTCTACGGCGTCACCAGCGAGCGCGGGCTGAGCCGGGTGTACAGCATCCGCCGCGAGGACGCGCTGGCCTAGCGCTGAGGGCCTATGGCTCGAGGCCTAACCTGCCAGAAGCGAGGTCAACATTATGATGCCTACCCCTAGCGTGGGGAGGAACAGCAGCGCGAAAAACACGCCCAGGATTGCGCGCCGCCTGCGCGATTTTTCCCTCCGCCAGCCCATCCACGCAGCCCCGGGGGCAGCCCAGGAGAGATAGAAAGCTACGTTCCCCAGGGTCATCCACCAGGGAGCAGGCAGGATCACCGACCAGTAATAGGCCTCCCGGTGCTGGGCCTCGAGGGCCTCGAACTGAGAGGGCCACATCACCGCCGCGAAGGACCCCCAAGCCCCCAGGAGCGCTAGCCCGATGGATAGCGCCCACCCCACGCTGGCCGTAGACGGGCGCATCCCTCAATCCCCCTCGTCGATGCGGTCCACGACCTCGAACAAGCCCTCGAGGTCCATCTTGGCGTAGATGGCGCTGGTGTTGAGGTTGGAGTGGCCCAGCAGCCTCGCGGTGGCGTGCAGGTCGCGGCTGGCCTTGTAGAAGCGGGTCCCGGCGGTGTGGCGCAGCATGTGGGCGCCGCGGTAGCGTTCGGGGAAGCCTAGGGCCTGGTAGTGGCCGTTGATGACCTCGCGCAGCATGCGGGCGGTCATGCCCCGGCCGCCCGCCTTGCGCCCGCCCATGTTGACGAGCACGCGCATCTCGCCCGCCGCCGCGTAGGCCAGGCGGGTCCTGAGCCAGCGCTCGAGCTCGGCGCACAGCGAGTTGCTCAAGGGGATGGTGCGCTGCTTGGAGCCCTTGCCGCGCTTGACCTCGAGCAGCCGCTCCCGCGGGTGGACGTCGGACACCAACAAGTGAACCACTTCACTTATGCGCAGCCCGGCCTCGGCCATGAGCCGCACCGCCACCCGGTCACGCTGCAGGGCAGGTTCGGAGGGGTCGAGGTGAGCCAGCAATTCCTTATACAGGTTCAGCGGCAGCGCGGGGCGGCGCTCGTAGGCCGGGGTGGGGTCTCGAGGCGCCACCACGCCCTGGGGCAACTGGGCCGCCCCGGCCCATTCCAGCGCCCGGTACAGCGCCCGCACGCTCGCCAGGTAGGTCGCGACGCTCGAGGGCTTGAGCGGCTGGCCCTCGAGGTGGCTGCCGCGGGTCTGCAGGTCGGCGACGTAGCGGTCGAGGTCGTCGGCCGTGGCCTTGAGCAGTTGCACCAGCGGGGCGGGCGAATCCGGCGGCCAGGCCCAGGCCAGGAAGTCGCGCACCCCGACCTCGTAGGTCTCGAGCGTCTTGGGGCTCAGCGTCGCGCGCTTGCGGCCCTTCAAGATCAGGTAGGTCTTGAGCAGCTCGAGCAAGGCCGCCTCGTCGCGCTCGTGGGCAGCCCGGACCGCCTCGAGCCGCCGCTTGCCGGGATCGTGCCAGTTGGCTAGGGAAACCAGCTCCATTTCCCCAGCATAGCAAATTTCCCTTAATTTATCTTAGGGGAAATAACCGCAATTCCGGACCCTCGAGCACCGCCCGCCAGGGCCGGCAGGCCCCTCATCTCCGGTTAACCCGGCCGCGCGGAGAAAAGCGCTGCCGAAGGGCTTAACCTCGCGTTTAGTCACCGCACCGGCCCCCGAGCGCCCTGCTTATACTTCGAGCTATGACGCCTGAGGTTGCAGCCCCCATCGTTGTCGCCTCAACCGTGGTGATGGCCCTGCTCTTCGTCAGCTTCGTGGCCCCTAAGAGCGAGGAACGCAAGGCCTACGCGCGGGTCAGGGCGATCGGCCGGATGTCGCGGCTCGCCCGCAAGAACAACACCGTGCTGCGCTACCACAACGGCGTGCCGTTCGTCATCACCTTCCACCGCCACGGCTACAGCTACGTCCTCGAGGGCCGCCAGGTCAGCCGCGAGCGCCTGGTGAAGGCGCTGGGCGTGGGGGCCGAGGCCGTGGTCGCCAAGGTCGAGAAGGAGGAGGCCATGGCCGCGCCCAACCCCACCTTCATCACCCTGCCCGGCTGAAGGCGCCCTCCCCAACGCCGCGAAAAACCCCACGAAAAAACCTCCCGGGGATCCCCGGGAGGTCTCGTTTGGGCGGGGTCTAGCGCTCGCGCGGGTCGAGGGCGTCACGCAGGGCGTCGCCCAGCAGGTTCCAGCCCAGGCCGAAGAGGATGATGGTGAGGGCCGGGTAGAACGCCACGTACCAGTACTCGAGGCGGTTTTCCGCGGTGCCCTGGATCCAGGCCCGGGCGAAGCTGATGAGCTGGCCCCAGTCGGTGTAGCCCGGCGGCAGGCCGATGCCCAGGAAGGACAGCGCGGCGGCCGAGAGCGGGATGGCGCCCAGGTCGAGCACCGCGATGACGGTGATGGCGGTGAGCGAGTTGGGGATGACGTGGCGGAAGATGATACGCCAGTCGCTCGCCCCCAGCGCCCGCGCCCCGTCAACGAACTCGAGCGAGCGCGTCTTGAGCACCTCCCCGCGCACGATGCGGGCGTAGCCCGCCCAGCCCACCAGCACGAAGGCCAGGATGATGAAGTTGAGGCTCTTCCCCAAGAGCGAGGTGATCACGATCACCAGGATCAAACTCGGGAAGGCGAAGATCACGTCGATGAGCCGCTGGATCACGTTGTCCACCCAGCCGCCGAAGTAGCCCGAGATCGCCCCCAGGGTGATCCCGATGAGGAGCTGGAAGAAGACCACCGTGATCGCCAGCTTCAGCGCGGTGCGCGTGCCCCAGATGATGCCGTACCACACGTCGTAGCCGCTGCTGGTGCCGAAGATCGGGCGCACCTCCCCGGCCTCGGTCGCGATGGGCTTGAGGGGCGGCGAGGGGACCTGGGTGAAGTTGATGCGGGCGATCTGGTAGCAGCTCGCCGGGGCGGCGAACATCAGCCGCCAGAAGCTGGAGTGGGTGGGGGTGATGGCCTCGGCGGTGGTGGTCGCGCCCACGTCGCGCAAGCAGTTGTTGCCCACCGGGGGCGGGGGCGCGAGCAGCGGGGCGAACAGCGCCACCAGCAAGAACATGCACACCAGGAAGAAGCCGAAGACCGCCAGGCGGTTGCGGCGGAAGCGCCGCATCACCCTCGAGTTCCAGAAGGTGTCGCGCCGCACGGCGCTCTGGGGGGCAGGCACGGCGCTCATCAGTCGAACCTCACTCTCGGGTCGATCAGGGCGTAGATGATATCGACGGCCAGGTTGGCGAGCACCGTCAGGATGCCGCTGAGCAGGGCGAAGCCCAGCAGGCCCGGCACGTCGAAGCGGGTGGCGGTCTCGGCCCCCCAGCTGCCGATGCCCGGCCAGGCGAAGATGGTCTCGGTGAACAGCGCCCCCGACAGCAGCCCCAGCACCACGAAGCCGCCGATGGTGGCCACGGGGATGAGCGCGTTGCGGCGGGCGTGCTTGAGGTTGACGGTGCGCTCGGGCAGGCCCTTGGCGCGGGCGGTGCGCACGTAGTCCTGCGAGAGCACCTCGATGAGGCTCGAGCGCATGACCTTGATCATGCCCGCGGTGATCACGGTGGAGAGGGTGATCACCGGCAGGAACATGTGGTGCAGCACGTCCCAGAACACCGGCCAGTTGCCCGCCAGCAAAGCGTCGATGCTGAGCATGCCGGTGACGCGGGGGACGGGGTTGATGATGAGGCTGACCTGGTTCTCGGGCGACACCTGCCCGGGGCCGGGCGCGATGCCCAGCAGGCCGTAGAAGATCACCAGCAGGATGATGCCCAGCACGAAGGTGGGGATGTTGTTGGTGATGACGGTGAAGACCCGGGTGAACTGGTCGATGAACTTGTCCTTATTAAGGCCAGCCCTCGTCCCCAGCCAAATGCCAAAGCCGAGGATGGGGAGCAGGGAGTACAGGGTCAGTTCCACGGTCGCGGGGAAGCGCTCGACGATGGTTTCGACGACCGGCTTGTTCGAGGCCTTGGAAAAGCCGAGGTTCCCGCGCACGGCCTCGCGCAGCCAGTTCCAGTACTGGATATGGAACGGCTGATCGAGCCCCTTTTCGCGGATGATGGCCTCGAGGTTGCGCAGCTGGTTCTCGTTGGTGACGAAAGCCGCGGCGCGCTCGGCCGGGGAAAGGGTCTGCATCAACCCCACGATGGCCAGCGACAGGGCCAAAAGGACCAGCGGCAAGGCCATCAGGCGGCGAAGGATAAAAGCTGTCATCCAATGTTCCTCGGTCTAAAAAGGGGGCCCCGCGCCAGCACGACGCGGGGCCCGGAAACGCTTAGAGACCAGCCTTGCTCAGGACCCTCCAGTAGTTACCGGTGTGGCCGGAGAACATGATGTTGTAGTTCTCCTCCAGGCCCTTCACGCGGTCCTGGTAGGCCACGAAGCCGACGCCCGCGGGCATCAGGATGTAGTAGGACTGGTCGTAGGCCCGCTGCCCGACCTGGCTGTACAGCGCCTTGCGCTTGGCCGGGTCGATGGTCTGGCGAGCCTGGTCGAGCAGCCGGTCCAGAAGCGCATCCTTGAAGTTGGCGCGGGGGTTGTAGAAGCCGTTGGAGTGGTAGAAGGTGTAGAGGAAGTTGTCGGGGTCGGCGTAGTCGGGGGCCCAGCCGATGAGGATCATGGCCTCCTTGCCCTCGCGGCTGGAGCTGAGGAACTCCGACCAGGGCTTGGGCTGCAGCTCGACCTTGAACTTGGGGTTGAGCTTCTCGATGTTGGCCTTGAGGATCTCCATCGCGGTCTGCGAGGGGACCGAGTTGGCGCGGTAGCTGGCCCGCAGCACGAAGCCGTTCTGCCAGAGCTGGCCGCCGAAGGCCTTACGGAAGAAGGCCGCCGCCTGCTGGGGGTCGTAGGTGTAGGTCTTGACCTTGGGGTCGTAGCCGAAGAACATGTCGGGCAGCAGCATGGTGCGCTTGGTGCCCTTGCCGAGCAGCACCTCCTTGATGTAGCGGTCGTAGTCGAAGGAGTAGGCGAAGGCCTTGCGCACGTTGACGTCGGAGAAGAAGTTGGCGGGGATGCCCTTGCCGTCGAGCTTGCCCGAGCCCAGCACCGCGGGGTCCTTGATGTTCTGGTTCATGAAGATGGCGCTGGCGGAGTTGTTGGGGATGTTGTCGAAGATCTTGATCCCCGACACGCCCTGCAGCTGGGACAAGGTCGAGCGGCCGCCGGTCTCCACGAGGTCGGCGTCGCCCTTCTTCAGGGCCTCGAGGCGGGTGGCCTGCTCGCCCACGATCTGCACGATGACGTTCTCGATCTTGGGCTTGCCGCCCCAGTAGCCGTCGAAGGCGCGCAGCACGATGTTGGCGGTGTCACGGCGCACGAGCTGGTAGGCGCCGGTCCCGCTGGGGCGCTTGGAGAGGGCGGAGTCGTTGAGGTCCTTGCCCACCCACTGCTTCCAGGTGGCCTCGGTGCCGTCCCACTCGCCGATGGAGACGGCGTGCTTCTTGTCCACGATGGCCTGGCCGGTGTAGGCCAGCTTGACCAGGAGCGCGGGGTCGCGGGCCGGGAGGGTGAGCACGAGCTGGCCCTGGGCGTTGCACTTCACCGCGTTGGCGATGCGGGCCCAGGTGACGTTCTTGGGGTCGTCCTCGGCGTTGCCGGAAGTGCCCAGCAGGCTCTCGGCGATGAACCAGTTGCCCGAGTCGTGGTTGTTGGTCACCAGGTTGCGGCGCAGGCTGTACTCCGCGTCGGCGCAGGTGAACTCGTTGCCCGAGTGGAACTTCACGCCCCGGCGCAGGGTGAAGGTGTAGGTGCGGCCGTCGCTGGAGACGTTCCACGACGTGGCGAGCAGGCCCTCGAGCTCGGACACGCTCTTGCCCTTGTAGGTCACTAGGGTCTCGTAGACGTTCTCGGCGATCTCCCCGGAGGCGGTGTCGTACACCATGGTGGGGTCGAGCGTCGAGATGTCGGCGCTGGTCATGATCAGCAGCGTGTTGTTGGGCACCGCGGCGAACGCTGCGCCAGCAGCGAGGGCCAGGGCACCGGCCAGAAGGGTCTTACGCATACAAGCCTCCATTTGTAATGGATAGCAACAGGGGTTAGCCGCTATCCGCTAAACGAACACCTGGACCCTAGCAGGTCCGTCTGCGTTTGGCATCCAGGCACGGGCTAAGCCTAACAGTAAGCTTGACCGAATGCAATTTCCACCTTTCGGTGGATGCACGTCAGGATTAACCCGATTGGAACGGCTACTCGAAAATGAGACGGCGCCTTGAGCTGGCGATGGGGCGCCTATCACCTCTTCCCCATCCGGGCCTCAAGGAGGCGATGGCGGCGGTGCTAGAATGGCGCTCATGCTGACTTCGGTTCCCGGCACCAACGACGTCTTCGCCCAGAGCAAGGAGTACCCCTTCCGCGAGCCCGTCTTCCGCTACATCACCCAGACGGCCGAGCAGGTGCTGCGCTCGAGCGGGGCCCAGATGATCCACACCCCCGTCTTCGAGTACGCGGAGGTGCTGCAGAAGGGGGTCGGGGTGACCTCGGACATCGTGGTTAAGAAGGAGATGTACACCTTCGAGGATCGGGGCGGGCGGGTGCTGGGGCTGCGGCCGGAGCCCACCGCCTCCATCGTGCGGGCGTACAACCAGCACGGCATGAAGGTCTGGCCCCAGCCGGTGCGGCTGTTCACCTGGGGGCCCATCTTCCGCGCCGAGCGCCACCAGAAGGGGCGCTACAAGCAGTTCCACCAGGTCGATTACGAGGCGCTGGGCTCGGCCGACCCCCTGATCGACGCCGAGGCCATCGCGCTGATGGTGCAGGTGTACCGGGCGCTGGGGCTGAAGGGCCTGGAGGTCAAGCTCGGCTCGGTGGGCGACCCCGAGGACCGCGTGCGCTACAACGACTACCTGCGGGGGCTGTTCCGGCCCTACGCCCAGGAGCTCTCGGAGGACTCGAGGGTGCGGCTGGAGTCCAACCCCATGCGCATCCTCGACTCCAAGAGCGAGGCCGACCAGCGCATCGTGGCCGAGGCGGGGGTCCGGCCGATGCTCGAATTCCTGGGGCCCGAGGCGCGCGGGTTCCACGAGAAGGTGGCGGGCTACCTGGAGAAGCTCGGGGTGCCCTTCACCCTCGACCCCTCCATCGTGCGCGGGCTCGACTACTACGTGCGCACCGCCTGGGAGGTGCACCACAGCCGCATCGGGGCCAAGTCGGCCCTGGGGGGTGGCGGCCGCTACGACGGCCTGTCGGAGATGCTGGGCGGGCCGAGGGTGCCGGGCGTGGGCTGGGGCATCGGCATCGAGCGGGTGGCGATCGCGCTCGAGCAGGAGGGCGTGGAGATCCCCGCCGACCCGGTGCCCGACCTCTACCTCGTGCCCCTCGACGAGGGGGCCAAGCTCGAGGCCCTGCAGATCGCCCAGCGGCTGCGCCCCGCCTTCCGGGTCGAGATGGCCTACGCGCCCAAGAGCGCGCGCAAGGGGCTCGAGGACGCGCTCAAGCGCGGCGCCCGCTTCGTGGGGCTGCTGGGCGAGGCCGAGCGGGCGCGGGGCGTGGTGACGCTCAAGCACCTCGAGACGGGCGACCAGCGCGAGGTGAGCTGGGAGGCGCTGGGCGAGGCGCTGGGGCCGGTTCCCGGCGTGCGGCTGTGAGCGGCGCACGCTAGCAGGAAGGGATGGGGTGGAGGGCCGGGTCAAAGGCCCGGCCGACCGTTTTGAAACCGACGCGGGCGTCGCTTCTCCCCTGCCCTGTCGCGGGACGTCGGTAAGTGAATCTATTCACGATGAATCTAGCTCGTGAAACTTTTGTTTGCCAAGGATCAGGGGTGCCACAAGCGCTTTGAACGGTAAACTATTCACCATGCGCCGGACGCACTACTGCGGCAACGTCAACACGTCGAACGTCAATGAGCAAGTGGTTCTCGAGGGCTGGGTCAACCGGCGCCGCGACCTGGGCGGCCTGATCTTCATCGACCTGCGCGACCGCGAGGGGTTGGTACAGGTGGTGGTGCAGCCGGAAAGCCCGGCCTACGCCGAGGCCGACCGGGTGCGCTCGGAGTGGGTGGTGCGGGTCAGGGGCACCGTGCGGGCCCGGCCCGCCGAGCAGGTGAACGCCAAGATCGCCTCCGGCGAGGTGGAGGTGGTGGCGGAGGGGCTCGAGGTGCTGGCGGAGGCCAAGACCCCCCCCTTCCCCATCGACGCGGCCTGGCGCGGCGAGGAGGACCCGGCGGTCTCGGAGGACGTCCGCATGCGCTACCGCGTGGTGGACCTGCGCCGCCGCGCCCTGCAGCGCAACCTGCGGCTGCGCCACGAGGTGGTGGCGGCCATCTACCGCTTCCTCGACCGGGAGGGCTTCATCAGCGTCGAGACCCCCTTCCTCACGCGCTCGACGCCGGAGGGGGCCCGCGACTTCCTGGTGCCCAGCCGCCTGCAGCCGGGGCAGTTCTATGCCCTGCCCCAGTCGCCCCAGCTCTTCAAGCAGATGCTGATGGTAGCGGGCTACGACCGCTACTTCCAGATCGCGCGCTGCTTCCGCGACGAGGACCTGCGCGCCGACCGCCAGCCCGACTTCACCCAGCTCGACCTCGAGATGTCCTTCGTGGACCAGGAGGACGTCTTAGAGCTCAACGAGCGGCTGGCGGCCTACGTGTTCCGTGAGGCGCTGGGCGTCGAGCTGCCCACCCCCTTCCCCCGCATGGCCTACGCCGAGGCCATGAACCGCTACGGCTCGGATAAGCCCGACCTGCGCTTCGGGCTGGAGATGCACGACGTGACCGAGCGCTTCCGGGGCGGGGAGTTCCGGGCCTTCGCGGGCGCGGAGGCGGTCAAGGCGCTGGTGGCGCCGGCGGCGCTGTCGCGGCGGGAGATCGAGGAGCTCGAGGCCATCGCCAAGGGCAAGGGCGCGGCCGGGCTGGCCTGGAGCCGCTACGAGGGCGGGGCCTTCAGCGGGGGCATCGCCAAGTTCATCCCCGAGGGGCTGGCGCGGGAGCTGGGCGTGCAGGAGGGCCAGACCGCGCTGTTCGTGGCGGGGCCCTGGCGCAAGAGCGTCGAGAGCCTGGGCGCGGTGCGCCTGGAGCTGGGCAAGCGCCTGGGGCTCGCCCAGGGGGGCTTCAAGTTCTTGTGGGTGGTGGACTTCCCGCTGCTGGAGTGGGACGAGGAGAACGGGCGCTGGACCTACATGCACCACCCCTTCACCTCGCCCAACCTCGAGGACCTGGAGCTGCTCGAGCGCGACCCCGGCAAGGTGCGGGCCCAGGCCTACGACATGGTGATGAACGGCACGGAGGTGGGCGGGGGTTCGATCCGCATCCACCGCCGCGACCTGCAGGAGCGGATGTTCGCGCTTTTGGGGATCGGGCCCGAGGAGGCGCAGGAGAAGTTCGGCTTCCTGCTCGAGGCCCTCTCCTTCGGGGCCCCGCCGCACGGGGGCATCGCCTGGGGCCTCGACCGCTGGGTAGCCAACATGGCGGGCGAGGACTCCATCCGCGAGGTCATCGCCTTCCCCAAGAACAAGGAGGGCCGCGACCCGCTGACCGAAGCCCCTAGCCCGGTGGCCGAGGCCCAACTGGCCGAGCTGGGCATCGCCTTGAGGAAGTCCGATGGGTAAAGCGGGCCTCCCCTACCTGCTGGTGGACGCCTTCGCCGAGGCGCCCGGGGGCGGCAACCGCATCGCGCTGGTGCTCGACGCCCGGGGCATGGACGCGGCGCAGATGCGGCAGGTGGCGCTCAAGCTCGACCAGCCGCAGGTGGCCTTCGTGACCGACTGGGAGGGCCTGAGCTTCGAGGTGCGCTACTACACGCCTTCGGGCGAGGTGGAGTTCGCCGGGCACGCGGCGGTGGCGCTGGCCCTGACCCTGGCCCGCGAGGGCGTGCTGCCTGAAGGCAGCAAGAAGCTCTACCTGCGCGCGGCGTCGGAGACGCTGCCGGTGGAGCTGGTCTACGAGGGCGACGCGCCGAGCAAGGCCGTGGTGCGCGGGCCGGCCCCGCGCTTCCGCGACCCGCCCCTGTGGCGGCAGGTGCAGGAGTTCACCGAAGCGCTGGGCGCCAACGAGCGCTACCTGCACCGGGGCCTGCCCTACGGGGTGGCCTTCACCGGCTTGTGGTCGCTGTTCCTGCCCTTCGTGGCGCCGGGTCTGCTCGACGACCTCGAGCCCGACATGGAGCGCCTGAGCGAGCTGTGCGCCGGGCTGGAGATCGCCACCGTGCACCCCTACGCCCCACTGGGCCCGCGCAGCTTCTACGCCCGCGACTTCGCCCCGCTGCTGGGCATCCCCGAAGACCCGGTGACCGGCGCGGCCAACGCCGCGCTGGGCGCGCTGCTGGCCCGGGCCGGGGTGGTGCCGCGCTGGGAGGAGGCCGTGAAGCTCACCGTGCTGCAGGGGCACAAGCTGGGGGTCCCCGGCCAGGTCGAGGTGCGGGTGGAGTACGCCCCCAGCGGCGAGTTGCAGCGGGTGTACTTCGGGGGCACGGCCGTACTGGCCGAGTCGGGGATCCTGGAGCTGTGACGCCACGGGTCGTACGTCAGGAGGCTCGCGGCGTGCGGGGGAAGCACCCGTTCTTGTCCGTCCCCGCCGGCGTCGAGGGCCGGGGGCTGGGGGCCAAGACGTCTGGCGTCTGGCGTTTTGCGTCTTGCGTTTGGCGTACGACGTACGACGTACGACCCGCGTTCAGCGTTTAGCTATCGGCCATCGACCATCGGCTATCGACCCACTTGGAGGCGCTCAGGATGATCGGGCTGGTACTCATCGACGTGGACGGCACCCTCTACGGGCCCGGCGGCGTGCCGGAGTGCGCCTGGCAGGCCGCGGCGCGGGCGCGGGCGGCCGGGGTGCGGCTGGCGCTGTGCACGGGGCGGCCGGGGCGAGGGTTCGCCCTCGAGTACGCCCGGCGGCTCGACCCGGAGGGCTTTCACGTCTTCGAGTCGGGGGCGGTGGTGGTGGCGGGGGACGGGCGGCCGGTGCACACCCGCTCGCTGGGGCCGGAGGCCTACCGGGCGCTGCTGGGGCTGAGCCGGGCGCACCTCATCCCCTTCGAGGTGTACACCGCCGAGGGCGGGTTCTTCATCGAGCAAACCCACCCCGACCTCCAGACCCACCAGCGCATGCTGGGCTTCCCGGCGGAGGTCCGGCCGCTGGACGAGCCGCCCGGCACGGTGATCCGGGTGCAGTACGTGGCGCCGGCGGGGACGCTGTGGGACACGGTGCGCGCGGAGGTGCGGCAGGTGGCGGGGGCCGAGCTCCACGAGGCCACCAGCCCCGGGATGCCGGGGGTGGTGTTCAGCTCGGTGACGGCGCAGGGGGTCTCCAAGCTCAGCGCGGCGGCCTGGGTGGCCGAGCGCTACGGGCTGGGCCTGGAGGGCTGCGCGATGGTGGGCGACGGGGAGAACGACCTCGAGCTGATCCTGGCCGCGGGGCTGGGGGTCGCCATGGGCAACGCGCCCGACGCCGTCAAGCTCCGGGCCGACCGGGTGGTGGGCCGGGTCGAGGACTGCGGGCTGGCGGAGGCCCTCGAGGCCGCCCTCGCCACGCGGGCCGCGCCGGGCGAAGGGCTGCGATGATCCGCCTCATCGGCGTGGACCTCGACTGGACCCTCGTGCACCCGAGCCAGGGCGTCCCGGAGTCGGCCTGGCGGGCGGTGGAGGAGGCCCGCGCCGCCGGGGTGCGCTTCGCGGTGGCGACCGGGCGGCCCTTCGGGGGCTTCGGCCTGGAGTACGCCCTGCGGATGAACCCCGAGGGCTACCACGCCTTCAGCAACGGCAGCCTGATCGCGCGGGGGGCCGAGCTGGTCCACCGCGTGGCGATGCCGGAGGCCACCTACCGCCGCATGGTGCTGCACTCGAGGGAGCAGGGCCTGCCCTTCTACGTCTCGGGGGCCTCGGGGAGGCTCTACAGCGAGAACCCGCCCCGCGAGCTGCACCGCTTCGCGCTGCGGATGGGCGTGGGCTACGAGCGCGTGGACCTGCTCGAGCTGCCCGAGCCCTGCGTGGGCGGGGTCTTCGTGATCACGGGCGGCCTGTGGGACAGCCTGCGCCCCTCGCTCACGGCGGTGGAGGGGCTCGACTGGCTGGAGTACGCGGTGGGCGAGGGCGAGGTGGTGGCGGTGGCCGACCCCAAGGGCGTCTCCAAGGCCAGCGCCCTGCGCTGGGTGGCCGAGCGCTACGGGCTGGCGATGGAGGAGGTGGCGATGATCGGCGACAGCCTCAACGACCTCGAGGCCATCCGAAAGGCGGGGCTGGGCATCGCCATGGGCAACGCCGAGCCCGCCATCCTGGAGGCGGCCGACGCGGTGGTGGGGCGCCTGGAGGACGACGGCTTCGCCCAGGCGGTTAGACTGTGCCTGGAGCCGTCCGGAGTGAGGTGAGCCATGCCTGCGATGTGGGCCGAGATCCAAGAGCTGATTAACCGCTTCCCCGGCAAGGTGGGCGTGTGGCTGGAGAACCTCCACAGCCACGAGCAGTACGCCCACAACCCCGACTGGAAGGTCTACGCCGCGAGCACCATCAAGCTGCCCATGCTGTGCTACGCGCTGAGCACCGGCGCCGACCTGCGCCAGGCGGTGCCGGTCAAGCCCGAGGCGGTGGCGGGGGGCTCGGGGGTGCTCAAGGACCTCTCGCCGGGGCTCGCCTTGCCCCTGCTCGACCTGCTCACGCTGATGATCGTCGTCAGCGACAACACCGCCACCAACGTGGTGCTCGACTTCTTCGGCCACAAGGAGCCCTTCAACGCCTACTACCGGGCCCAGGGCTGGCGCAGCACCTACAGCGCCGGGATGCTCTCCCTGCCCGACGACCGCCCCGACCCCCGGCGGGCGAAGGGCGAGGCCTCCACGGTGAGCGCGGAGGACTTAGGCCTGCTGCTCAAGCAGCTCTGGACCGGCCAGCTCCTCCCCCCCGAGGCCACCCAGACCGCGCTGTCGATCCTCTCGAGGCAGCAGTTCACCTTCTTCCTGCGCTACCTCCCCGCCGACCTCGACGACCTCGAGGAGGGCACCGCCCCGCTGCGGCTGTACGCCAAGTCGGGCGAGATCCGCAAGTGCCGCCACGACGCGGGCATCCTGGCGCGCGACAACGCGGCCTACTCGCTGGTGGTGCTCACCGAGACCGACGCCGACCCGCGCTTCCACCCCGACCACCCGGCCGTGCTGCTCATCGGCAAGATCGCCTCGGTGCTCTACCAGCACCGGCTGGGCTGAAGGTGCTCAGGCCCCGAACGACGCCCTCCCCGGCAGCGGGGAGGGCGATGAGCACCGGTACCGCGAGCCCGCCTAAAGCCGCCCGGCCTCGATGATCTTGCTCAGGAAGGCGCGGGTGCGCTCCTGCTGGGGGTTGCCGAAGATCTGCTCGGGCGGGCCCTCCTCGTGAACGACGCCCTGGTAGAGGAAGCAGACCTTGCTGGCGACCTCGCGGGCGAAGCTCATCTCGTGGGTGGCGAGCACCATGGTCATGCCCTCGGCGGCCAGCTCGCGCAGCAGGCTCAGCACCTCCGAGACGAGCTCGGGGTCGAGGGCGGAGGTGATCTCGTCGAGGAGCAGGAGCTGGGGGTCCATGGCCAGGGCCCGCACGATGGCGACGCGCTGCTGCTGCCCGCCCGAGAGCTGGTCGGGGTAGGCCTTGGCCTTGGCCTCGAGCCCGATGCGCCTCAGGAGCTCCATGGCCTTAGCCTCGGCCTCGGCGCGGGACATCCTCAGCACCTGCACGGGGGCCAGGGTGACGTTTTGCAGCACGCTCATATGGGGGAAGAGGTTGAAGCTCTGGAAGACGATGCCCACCTTGCGGCGCAGGCGGTCGAGGTCCACGCCGGGGCCGGTGATGCGGTCGCCCTCGAGCCGGATCTCCCCCGCGCTGATGGCCTCGAGGCCGTTGATGCAGCGCAGCAGCGTGCTCTTGCCGCAGCCCGAGGCCCCGATGAGGCAGACCACCTGGTGCTGCTCGACCTTGAGGTTGACGCCCTTGAGCACCTCGAAGTCGCCGTAGCGCTTGTGTACGTCGCGGATCTCTAGGAAGCTCATAGTCTGGCGAGGCCCCTCAGCCGCGCGTGCGGCGCTTCTCCTGCTCGAGCAGCCGGTCGACGAAGCGGGTCTGGGGGATGGTGATGAGCATGAACAGCAGGGCCACCGTGGTCACGGCGGAGAGGTTGAACTTGTTGGAGGCGATGATCTTGGCCTGGTTGAAGCCGTCGATCACGCCCACCACGTTGACGAGCGCGGTGTCCTTCTGCAGGGCGATGAAGTCGTTGAGCAGGGGCGGGATGATGCGGCGCACCGCCTGGGGGATGACCACGAAGCGCAGGGTCTGGCCGAAGCTCAGGCCCAGGCTGCGGGCGGCCGACCACTGGCTGGGGTGGATGCTGTCGAGGCCGGCGCGGTAGACCTCGGCCACGTAGGCCCCGTAGCTGATGGTGAGGGCCAGGATCGCCAGCCACTCCGGCGGCCAGTCGCGCACCACGGGCACGTTGGCCAGGGGCAGCCCCAGCGCGATGAGGTAGATGCTGATGATGGTGGGCAACCCGCGGAAGACGTCGGTGTAGAGCGTGGCGAGGAAGCGGATGGGCTGCCCGGCGCGGCCCGGGACCATGCGGGCCACCGCGATGACCAGGCCCCAGATGAGGATGAAGACCTCGGCCACGCAGAACATCCACACGTTCTTCCAGAACGCCTGCAGCACCAGGCCGAAGGAGCTCTGGATGAGCTCGAGGCGGAAGAAGGTCGCGGCCACCGCCCCGTCGTTGGCCAGCAGGAACTGCACGCCCAGGAACACCAGCAGCACGGCGGCCCCGTAGCCGATGGCGTACTGGGCCCACTCCCGCGACTCGGCGGTCTTGACCCGGGCGGTGATGAGGTCTTTGAGGGCCAGCCCGGCCCGGGCCTGCCCCGCGGCCCGCAGCGAGCGCAGCACCGGCACCAGCAGCAGCAGGGGCAGCAGCCCTACCCCCACCAGCGCGGCGTCGAGCAGGGCCCCGCCGAGCTGGTTGCGCTCGAGGATGCGCTCTAGGCCCAGCAGCACCCACCAGGCGGTCAGGACCACCAGCCCGCACACCGCCAGCGCCGCCAGGGCCAGCGGGGTGGGGTCTTTCGGAATTGAAGGGGCGCTCGAGCGCCCCCGGTTCGGGTCAATTGGGTTCACGGCCAAGGCCTAGGGTTCTCAGGGCTTGAGGTAGGGGATGGCGGTGGGGTCGCCGCCGAACTCCTTGGAGAGGTAGGCCTGCGAGAGCTTCTTGAAGGTGCCGTCGGCGGCCATGGCCTTGAAGATCTGGTCGAGGACGGCCTTATTGGCCGAGCCCTTGGGGTAGATGGCCCCGTACTCCTCGCCGGTCTTGTACTGCCCGACGACCTCGAGCGCCCCGTTCGACTGCCGGGCCTGCACCAGCACGATGGCGGTGTCGAGCATCACCACGTCGACCTGGCGGGCCTGCAGGGCGGTGAACATGTTGGGGGTGTCGGGGAAGACGCGCACGTTGTTGGCCGGCACCTTGAGCACGTTCTTCACGAAGTCCACGGCCGTGGTGCCCTGCTGCACGCCGATGCGCAGCGTCTTGATGTTGGAGGCGTCCACCTTGGTGCCCTTGCGCACCAGGAGCCCCTGGTCGGAGGAGAAGTAGGCGGGCGAGAAGTCAACGACCTTCTTGCGCTCGGCGGTGATGGTGACCTGCGAGAGGGCGAGGTCGAAGGCCTTGGTCTGCCCGGCCACCAGCGCGTCGAAGGAGACGTTGACGATCTTGACCTGGTTCAGCCCGGCGCGGTGGGCGATGTTGGCCGCCAGGCAGTACTCGTAGCCGCTCTTGATGGTCTCGGGGGTGTCGCCGTTCCACCAGCCCGGGGCGGGCAGGTTGGTCTGGACGGTGAGGACGCCGGGGGTCACCGGGTTGAGCTTGAACTCCCCGCGCTTGCCGTAGAGTTCGCAGTCGCCGATCTTGGCGGTGTTGGTCTGGGCCTGCACACCGAACAGGGTCACCGCCCCGACCGCCACCAATCCCACGAGCGCGTACCAGCGTTTAGCCATACCTTTCCTCCATGTAGAACTCGCCGCCACAATACCGAAGCTTCACGGCAGCGTCAAGCAAGGGCGGGGCTTACGCCCCACCCTCTAGGGCCTGCGCCAGCAGGCGGTGGAAGTGGTGGACCCCCTGCTCGCGCTTGACGCTGAAGCGGCCCCGGTCGTAGAAGCGCGACTTGACGCCCTTCTGCACGGCCTCGACCACCACCTCGTCCTCGCGCTCCACGCGGTCGAGGGCCGCGCCCGCGCCTTGCTCGAGCTTGCCGGCGTCCCAGACGTAGGGCAAGAAGGAGACCTTGGTGAGCTCGGGGCCCAAAGGCCGCACCACGTTGACGGAGAGCCCCCAGGGGTAGAAGTTGAGCATGAGGTTGGGGAACACCCAGTAGTAGTAGGCCCCCACGCGCTTGCCGTAGTCGGGGGAGTCCTTGGGCAACTCGAAGGCGGCCTCGCCGTCGGCGGCTATGCCCAGTTGCAGGTTGCACCATCCGTAAAGCTCGGAGGTGTAGCTGCCGTAGTCGATGGCGCTGTTGAGCGAGGCGTGGATGTAGGGGATGTGGAAGCCCTCGAGGTAGTTGTCGCAGTAGAGCACCCAGTTGGCCCGCACCAGGTAGTCCCGCGCGCGGCCGGGGTCGAAGTAGAACTGCCGGAAGGGCATCCAGCCCACGCGGTCCTCGATGGGCCTGAGGACCTCCTCGAGCGCGTGCCGGGGCTCGAGCGAGACGAAGAGCCACTTGTCCTGGCCCCACAGGCCGAAGGGGATCCTGGGCAGGTGGTCCTTCTCGCTGGGGAAGCCCTTGACGCCGTCGAACTCGGGCATGGCCTGGAAGCAGCCGTCCATGCCGAAGCGGCGGCCGTGGTAGCGGCAGCGCAGGTAGCGGGCGTTCTGGTCGCCGCTCTCGGCCACCAGCATGCCGCGGTGGGTGCAGACGTTGGAGAGCACGTGCAGCCGGTCGTCGTAGTCGCGGGTGATGACGAGGGGCTCGTCGAGGCAGCCCTCGAGCAGCGTCAGCGGCTTGACGGTGCCGGGGGCCTTGAGCTCGTCGGTGTCCCCTGCCCACTGCCAGCTACGGGCGAAGACCTTGTCCTTGCTGGCTTCGTAGAACTCCTGGCTCTTGTAGAAGGCGGCGGGGAGCGTGGAGGCCTCGGCGATGTCGGCCGCGACGTCGAGTTTGGGCTTCATAGCCCAGAGTCTACCGCCTGGGGCCTGGCGTGCCGGACACGGGTGTTATGTGAACACTTTCACGATAAATCTAGCTCGTGACGAAATTATTCGCCAAGTCGAGGAAGAGCCGGTGAAGGCGGAAGTCGCCGGTGAGCTCGGGGTGGAAGCTCGAGGCCAGCAGCCTGCCCTGGCGCGCGAGCACGATGTCCTTGCCGTGGTAGGCCAGGACCTCGACGCCCGGCCCCGCCCGCGTAATGGCCGGGGCCCGGATGAAGACCGCGTGGAAGGGCTTGTCCAGGCCCTTGACCTCGAGGTCCTCCTCGAAACTCGCCACCTGCCGCCCGAAGGCGTTGCGCTCGACGGCGATGTCCATGAGGCCCAGCCGCGGCTGCTCGGGGTAATGGGGGATCTCCCGCGCCAGCCAGATGGCCCCGGCGCAGGTGCCCCACACCGCAAAGTCCCCCGCCTCGACCCGCCGCGCCACCGCGGCGTCGATGCCGTACTCCCGCGCCAGCTTGCCGATGGTGGTGGATTCCCCGCCCGGCACGATCAGGCCCTGGAGGCCGGCCAGGTGCTCAGGCTTGCGCACCTCGACGGCCTCGGCGCCCAGGCGCTCGAGCGTCTGCTTGTGTTCCCTGAAGGCCCCTTGCAGGGCGAGCACGCCGATTCTCACAGGTCCATGCTGGGCACGGAAGTGGTACGGGTCAAGAGCCAATAGCGCGGCTTGGAGGGCGTACCAATTGGGGCTTTCAGCGGTCGGCGATCAGCGAAGAGCGGAAGGCCCGTGGCGTGTGGCTCGTGGTGGAAAGGAACCCCTCCCTGCGCGCGGGGAGGGGTTATCCCCCTGGTCCCCCTTGTTAAGGGGGCGGAGAAAGTTTAGCGTTCGGCTATCGGCTATCAGCGTTTAGCTATCGGCGTACGGCGTACGGCGTACGACCCGCGCTAAGCACCTACCACCCGCGCTTGGCGAGCTTCTCTTCCTCGTGCAGCTCGTCGAGGTTGATGCCCACCATGGCCTCGCCCAGGTCCTCGGAAACCTCGGCGAGGACGGCGGGGTCGTTGTAGTGGGTCACGGCGCGCACGATGGCGCGGGCGCGCTTCTTGGGGTCGCCCGACTTGAAGATGCCGCTGCCCACGAACACCCCGTCCATGCCGAGCTGCATCATCAGAGCGGCGTCGGCGGGGGTGGCTACGCCGCCGGCGGCGAAGTTGACCACCGGGAGGCGGCCGTTGTCGTGGACCCAGCGCACGAGCTCGTAGGGGGCGCCGTTCTCCTTGGCGAAGGTCATGAGTTCCTCGACGGGCATGGCCTGGATGCGGCGGATGCTGCCGAGCACGCTGCGGGCGTGGCGCACGGCCTCGACCACGTTGCCGGTGCCGGCCTCGCCCTTGGTGCGGATCATGGCGGCCCCTTCCCCGATGCGGCGCAACGCCTCGCCGATGTTGGTCGCGCCGCACACGAAGGGCACCTTGAAGGCGTGCTTGTCGATGTGGAAGGACTCGTCGGCGGGGGTGAGCACCTCGGACTCGTCGATGAAGTCCACGCCCAAGGCCTCGAGGATCTGCGCCTCCACGAAGTGCCCGATGCGCACCTTGGCCATCACCGGGATCGAGACCGCGCCCATGATCTCCTTGATGACCTTGGGGTCGGACATGCGGGCCACGCCGCCCTGGGCGCGGATGTCGGCGGGGACGCGCTCGAGGGCCATCACCGCGCAGGCGCCGGCCTCCTCGGCGATCTCGGCCTGCTGGGCGTTGGTGACGTCCATGATCACGCCACCCTTGAACATCTCGGCGAAACCGGTCTTGACGCGAAGGGTTCCGATCTGCATAGCAAGACGAGTCTAGCCCCCGCTTTGGCCCGGTAAAAGCGCCAATGGGGCCCGAAAAAACCCAGACCAATCGGCCTGGGTGAACGTATGGGCAGAGCAGGGATCAGGGAATCAGGGCAGGTACGCCAGGGGGTTGCGGGGCGAGCCGCCCACGCGGACCTCGAAGTGGAGGTGGGGGCCGGTGGACCAGCCGGTCGAGCCGACGTAGCCGATGAGCTGGCCGCGCTCGACCCACTCGCCCGCGCTCACCACGAAGCGGGACATGTGGCCGTAGAGGGTGTCCACGCCGCCGCCGTGGTCGATGACCACGTGGTAGCCGTAGCCCCAGGTGCTCCAGCCGGCCACCTGCACCTGGCCGCTGCGGGCGGCGTAGATGGGGGTGCCGTGGGGGGCGGCGAAGTCCACGCCGGTGTGGTAGCGCTGGTAGGCGCCCCGGCGGCCGAAGTAAGTGGTGATGACGTAGCTCTTGACCGGGTAGGTGTAGCCGCCCTCGCTCACGAAGTTGGAGCGGCGCACGGTGGCGGGCTGGGCGGCCTGCCGCCGGGCCTGGGTCTGGGCCTGTGCCTGGCGCTGGGCGGCGAGGCGGGCCTGGCGCTTGGCCTCGGCCTCCCGGCGGGCGGCCTCCTCGCGGCGGCGCTGCTCGGCGAGGCGGGCGGCCTCCTCGCGGGCCTTGCGTTCGGCCTCGAGGCGGGCCTGCCGCTCGGCCTCGCGCTTGGCGAGCAGGTTGTCGTAGGTGGTGCGGGCGAGGATGCCGGGGATGAGGATCAGGTCGCCCTCGGCGACCTCGGCGGGGTTGTCGATGCCGTTGACCTTGGCGAGCTTGAGCAGCGAGACGCCGAAGCGGCCGGAGAGGTCGAGGAGGGTCTGGCCCTTGCTCAGCCGCACCAGCAGGCCCTTCTGCCCGGTGGGGATGTGGAGGACGGCGCCCTCGGTGAGGCGGTCGAGGCTGGGGATCCAGGGGTTGGCGGTGATGAGCTCGAGCTCGCTCACGCCGAAACGCGCCGCGATCCCCTTGAGGGTGTCGCGGCTGCGGACGGTGTAGGGCTCGACGCCCGGCGGCACCCGGGGCTCACGGTCGGAACGGCCGGCGGTGAGGGGGATGCGCAGCTGCTGGCCCGGCTTGAGCTTGATGCCCTCGAGGCCGCTGGAGTACATGATGGCCTTGGGGTCAACCCGGTAGCGGCCGGCGATGCCGATCAGGGTGTCGCCGCTTTGCACGGTGTAGAGCACCCAGCCTTTGTTGGCGGGGGGCTCGAGCACCACTTCGGTTCCGTCGTTTTGGACGAGCGTCGCGAGGGGCGAGTGCAGGGCAGCGCCAGCGACAACAGCTTTGAGCAACGCTTCCAAGAGCGATTCCTCCTCGGCGATGAAACGCCGCCTGAAACTCTCGCGGGATTATAACTACTTCGCCGCCAGAGTTGCAAGGAACTCTTTGTTGGTCTTGGTACGGGAGAGCCTCGCCAACAGCATTTCCATGGCTTCGGCGGGGTCCATGTCGGCCAATACCTTGCGAAGCAGCCACATCTTGTGGATGACCTCTTCGCCCAACAGCAGTTCCTCGCGACGGGTGCCGGACTTGAGGATGTCGATCGCGGGGAAAATCCGCCGCTCTTCCAGGCGGCGCGAGAGGTGGAGCTCCATGTTGCCGGTGCCCTTGAACTCCTCGAAGATCACGTCGTCCATGCGGCTGCCGGTCTCGACGAGGGCGGTGGCCAGGATCGTCAAGGATCCGCCGCCCCGGATGTTGCGGGCAGCCCCCAGGAAACGCTTGGGGAAGTGCAGGGCTGCCGAGTCCAGGCCGCCCGACAGGGTTCGGCCCGTCGGCGGCGTAACCAGGTTGTTGGCCCGCGCTAGGCGGGTGATGGAGTCGAGCAGGATCAGCACGTGGCCGCCCTCCTCGACGATGCGGCGGCTGCGTTCGTGAATGAACTCGGCCACGCGGATGTGGTTTTGGGGGGGCTCGTCGAAGGTCGAGGCGATGACCTCGGCGCCATCGACCGACTCGCGGAAGTCGGTGACCTCCTCGGGGCGCTCGTCGATGAGCAGGACGATGACCTTGATGTCGGGCTCGTTGCGCAGCACGGCCCGGGCGACCTTCTTGAGCAGGGTGGTCTTGCCGGCCTTGGGCGGGGCGACGATCAGGCCGCGCTGCCCGCGGCCGATGGGGGCCAGCAGGTCGATGACGCGGTTGGAGGACTCCTCGCCGGTGGTCTCGAGGGTGATCTGGCGGTCGGGGAACTGCGGGATGAGGTCGTCGAACTTTGGGCGCTTGGCGGCGGCTTCGGGGTCGAGGTTGTTGACCGCCTCGACCTTCATGAGCGTGCCGTAGCGCTCGTTCTCACGGGGCGGCCGGGCCTTGCCCACGACGTAATCGCCGGTGCGGAGCTGGTACTGCTTGATGAGGCCCGCCGAGACGATGACCGAGCGGGACTCGAGGGCGTAGAGGTTCTCCTGCAAGAAGCCGTAGCCGTCGGAGCTGATCTCGAGGTAGCCCTTGGCGAGGTTTAAGCCCTCGTCGGTGGCCTCCTGGCCCAGCAGGGCCATGACCAGCTCGTCCTTGCGCATCTTCTTGTAGTCTTCAATCCCCGCCTTGGCCGCCAGCAGGTGCAGCTCGGGCAGAATCTTGGCCGAGAGTTCCTGAAAACCCAGCGGCGTTTCGGCGGCGGTGCTCTTTTTTCTCATTAGGGGTTCACCTTGGCCCAGTCGTCCATGAACTTCTTCAGACCGATGTCGGTCAGGGGGTGCTGGATGAGCATCTTGAACACGCTCTGCGGCATGGTGGCGATGTCGGCGCCGGCCAGCGCGGCGTCGGTGACGTGGCGGGGGTGGCGGATGGAGGCGGCGAGGACCTTGGTGGGGAGGTTCTGCACGGCGAAGAGGTCGGCGATCTCGCGCACGAGGTCCATGCCCTCCCAGGAGATGTCATCGACGCGGCCCAGGAAGGGCGAGACGCACCAGGCCCCGGCCCGGGCGGCCAGCAGGGCCTGGTTGGCCGAGAAGATGAGGGTCATGTTGACGCGGACGCCCTCGGAGCTGAGCACCTTGCAGGCCTTGAGCCCCTCGACGGTGGTGGGCAGCTTGACGACGACGTGGTCGTCGATCTTGGCCAGGCGGCGGCCCTCGGCGATCATCTCGGGGTGGGCCAGGCTGGTGACCTCGGCCGAGACGGGTCCCTGGACCGCTTCGCAGATCTCTTTGATGGTAGGTTCGAAGGGGCGGCCCGACTTGAGGATCAGGCTGGGGTTGGTGGTGACGCCGGAGAGCACCCCCCAGGAGGCCACTTCCTTGATTTCTTCGATCACGGCAGTATCCAGGTACAGTTCCATATACGGCACACTCCCTCAGGTTGTCGACGCTTTGGGCTTAGGCCCAAGTCTAACCCCCAGCACAGCGCCGCTGCAAGGTTTTAGCGTTTGACATCCTGTTTGGGGGTAGCTAGCATAAGCTTTACCCTATGGCAGCCGCATAGGAGTATAGGTCATGCTGCCGGGGTTGTAAAGCAAGGGCGGGGACGAGTAAGCGCCGATGCCCACGCAGCGAGCCGGGGATAGTGCGAGCCCGACGGCAACTTCGCCGCTGAAAATCACCCCGCCGCCGCCGGGAAGAACGGAAGGTTCGGGCCTTAATCGATGCTTGAGCCATCCCAGTAGACCCCGCGGGTGCGCCCGAGACAGCGCGCAAGAGTGCCTGGGTGAAGGCGAGTAGCCGGTAGCCGAAAAGCTAGGGCCATGGGCTATCAGCTATCCGCGTCATTCAGGAAGTGCGGTGGTACCGCGAGAGAAGCCAGAGAGGCGACTTTCGTCCGCACCTGAGCTGTTTCCGAAGCGGCCCGGGTGCGGGCGTTGCTTTTGGGGCGGCCAGAAGGAGACCAGATCGCGATGGTAGAGGAGAAAAAGCTGTTCCGTGAGGTGGGCGAGCCCAACTTCCCCCGCCTCGAGGCCGAGGTCCTGGAGTTCTGGAAGCGCGAGTCGGTCTTCGAGAAGTCCGAGAGCAAGCCCGCGCCCAAGGGCGAGTTCGTGTTCTACGAGGGGCCGCCCACCGCCAACGGGCAGCCGGCCATGCACCACGTGCTCGCGCGCAGCTTCAAGGACCTGTTCCCCCGCTACAAGACCATGCAGGGCTTCCACGTCACCCGCAAGGGCGGCTGGGACACCCACGGCCTGCCGGTCGAGATCGCGGTGGAGAAGCGGCTGGGGGTGCTGGGGCGCAAGGCGCTCTCGCGCGAGGAGATCGCCGAGTTCAACGCCACGTGCAAGAAGTACGTCTTCGAGAACATCCAGGACTGGAACTACTTCACCGAGCGGCTGGGCTACTGGGTGGACCTCGACAGCGCCTACGTCACCTACACCAACGAGTACATCGAGTCGGTGTGGAACCTGCTCAAGCGCCTGTGGGACAAGGGCCTCATCACCCAGGACTACAAGGTGGTGCCCCTTTCCCCGCGCATCTCCACCACCCTCTCGCAGAACGAGATCGCCGAGGGCTACCGCGAGGTGGACGACCCCAGCGTGTACGTGCGCTTCCCGTTGAAGCTCGAGACCACGCCGGACGCGGTACGCCGGGCGCTGGATGCCCAGGGGGTGCGGCTCGAGGAGCTGCACGGCCTCGCCATCCTGGTCTGGACCACCACGCCCTGGACCCTGCCCTCCAACACGATGGCGGCGGTGAACCCCGAGATGGACTACGCGCTGGTGCGCTCGCCCTCGGCGGGGCACCTGATCTTCGCGACGGACGCGGTCGAGCGGCTGAAGGAGCTGCACAAGGAGGAGCTCGAGGTCCTCGCGCGCCTCAGGGGCGCCGAGCTGGAGTGGTGGGAGTACACCCCGCCCTTCCCCGAGGTCTGCGTGGAGCTGGGCGTGGTGAAGGAGCAGGGCGAGCGGCGGCCCGACGGCAAGCCGGTCATGCACTTCGTGGCCTTGGCCGACTTCGTGAGCGCGGAGGACGGCTCGGGCGTGGCCCACGAGGCCCCGGTCTACGGCGCGGAGGACCTCGAGCTCTCCCGCGAGTACGGCACCCCGCTGCTCTTCGGCACCAACGAGTACGGGGTCATGCAGGTGACCGACGAGCGCGGCAAGTTCTTCAAGGACGCCGACAAGGGGCTCATCCGCGCGATGAAGGAGCGCGGGGTGATGTACCACGCGGGCACCATCCGCCACCGCTACCCCTTCCACGACCGCACCGGCGACCCCATCCTCTACTTCGCCAAGCCGAGCTGGTACATCAAGACCTCGCTCTTCCGCGAGCAGCTTTACGCCCGCAACGAGGAGATCAACTGGGTGCCCGAGCACATCAAGTACGGGCGCTTCGGCAATTGGCTCAAGGACAACGTGGACTGGGCCATCAGCCGCGAGCGCTACTGGGGCACGCCGCTGCCGTTCTGGGTGGCGGAGGACGGCTCGGAGAAGGTCTGCGTGGGCAGCGTGGCCGAGCTCGAGCGCCTCACCGGCCGCGACCTCTCGGGCCTCGACCTGCACCGGCCCTACGTCGATGACGTCACCTTCGTCAAGGACGGCAAGACCTTCCGCCGGGTGAGCGAGGTGCTCGACGTGTGGTTCGACTCCGGGGCCATGCCCTACGCGCAGTGGCACCTGATGCTCGGCGACGACGGCGAGGCGCTGCCCGGCACCGAGGCCAACCGCGAGCGCTTCGAGCGGCACTTCAACGCCGACTTCATCAGCGAGGCCATCGACCAGACCCGCGGCTGGTTCTACTCGCTGCACGCCATCGCCACGCTGCTCTACGACCGGCCCGCCTTCAAGAACGTCATCTGCTTGGGGCACCTCGTCGATGAGAAGGGCCAGAAGATGTCGAAGAGCAAGGGCAACGTGGTCGAGCCGCTGCCCGCCTTCGACAAGTACGGCGCCGACGCGGTGCGCTGGTACATGTTCACCGCCAGCGAGCCCGGCGACACCAAGCGCTTCAGCGAGCGGCTGGTGGCCGAGGCCATGCGCGGCTTCCTGGGCACGCTGTGGAACGTCTACTCCTTCTTCGTGCTCTACGCCAACCTCGACCGGCCCGACCTCAAACAGCGGCCCCCCGTGGGGCAACGCCCCGAGATCGACCGCTGGCTGCACAGCCGCACCCAGCAGCTCGTGCAGGAGGTGAGCGAGGCCCTCGAGCGCTACGACGCGCGGGGCGGGGCGAAGGCGCTGGAGGAGTTCGTGGAGGAGCTGTCCAACTGGTACGTGCGCCGCAACCGCCGCCGCTTCTGGAAGAACGAGGACGCCGCCGACCGTGAGGCCGCCTACGCCACGCTGTGGGAGGCCTTGGTGGCCGTGAGCCAGCTCTGCGCCCCCTTCACCCCCTTCGTGGCCGAGGCGCTGTGGCAGAACCTGGTGCGCTCGGTGGACGAGGGGGCGCCGGAGTCGGTGCACCTGTCGCAGTGGCCGCAGCCTGAGTCCATGGACCGGGGGCTGCTCGAGGCCATGCACGCGGCGCTCGAGGTGGTGCGGCTGGCCCGCGCGGCCCGCGCCAGGAGCGGGGTCAAGACCCGCATCCCGCTGCCTTTGATGCTGGTGACGGCCCCCACCGCCGCGGAGCGGGCCGGGCTGCAGCACTTCGCCGAGGAGATCGCCGACGAGCTCAACGTCAAGGAGCTGCGGGTGCTGGGCCCCGAGGAGGAGGTGCTCTCCTACCGGGTGCTGCCCAACCTGCCGGTGCTGGGCAAGAAGTACGGCAAGAAGGTGCCCGCCATCCGGGCGCTGCTGGCCGAGCTCGACGGGAAGTACGTGGCCCAGACCGTGAAGGCCGGGCGCGCGCTGCACCTGGAGGTCGGGGGCGAGACGCTGGCGCTCACCCCCGACGAGCTGCTGCTCGAGGCCCTCTCCCCTGCCGGCTACGAGGCGCTGGAGGAGCGGGGCTACGTGGCGGCGCTGGAGGTGCGCGTGGACGAGGAGCTCTTCCTCGAGGGCCTCGCGCGCGAGCTGGTGCGCCTGGTGCAGCAGGCCCGCAAGGACATGGGGCTACAGGTCTCCGACCGCATCCGCCTGACCTACCAGGCCGAGGGCAAGTACGCCGAGGCGCTGCGCCGCTTCGGCGGCCGGCTGCAGGAGGAGACCCTGGCGCTGGGCCTGGGCGAGGAGCCCTTGAGCGGCTTCGAGACCGGCCTCGAGGACGAGGAGGGCCGGGTGCGGTTCGGGATCGCCAAGGCCTGACACCGGGCGATGAGCAGCCCTCCCCGTCGCTCGGGGAGGGTTTTTTTCCCTTTCCCTTCCCCCGGCTATGGTGTAAACTTCGAACCTACTGAAGGGCTACCTGGAGGCGAAGAATACCGTGTCGGACGTTCGTTCAAAGCTCCCCGAGGCCGAGTTGCTGGCGGCCGTGCTCGAGCCGATGGCGATGCTGGATGAGCACAGCCGGGTGCTGGCGTGGAACCCGGCGGCCGAACGGGCCCTTGGCTACAGCCCGGCCGAAGCCCTGGGCCGGCCGCTGGGCGAGCTCCTGGGGGTGAGCCTGCCGGAGGAAGAGCTCCCCGCGGCGGCCCCGGAGTGGGAGGGCGGGCAGGTCGTCGAGGCGCGCGGCGCCGACGGGCAGCTTCACCTGCTCGAGCTCTCCCTGCGGACTTACCCCAAGGACGGGCGGACCCTTTACCTCGCCTGCTTGCGCGACCAGACGCCCCTGCACCGGGCCCGGCAGGAGGTGAAGGCGCTCCAGGCCGAAACGGAGCGGCTTGCGGCCCAGCGAACCACCCTCGAGGCCAGCCTGCGCGAGAGCGCCTACCTCGCGGCGCTCACGGGGGCGCTCGAGCGCTACGAGGACCTGCAGCCTTTGGCCGGGGAGGTGGTGCGCCGGCTGCGGCCGCTGGTGGGCGCCGACTGGATCACGGTGCTGCTGGGGAACCCCAAGGAGGGCTTCCAGCCCGTCGCCTTCGACGGCTACGCCCCTGAGCTGCTGCGCTCGTTCACCGAGCGCTCGGCCCTGCTGGGCCAGGACGACGCCCTCACGCTCGAGCTCGCCCAGGCCCAGCCCCAATTCATCGACGACTACCGCGGCCTGACCCGGACGTACCCCGCCCACCTGGCCGCCGGGGTGGCCTCGGTGGCCTGGGTCCCCTTCGGGCAGCCGGAGCAGGAGTTCGGGCTGCTGGGGGCCTTCCGCCTGGGCACGCCCCGCCCCTGGCGCCTGGAGGAACAGGGGCTGCTCGAGGTCACCGCCGACGCGCTCTCGATCTCGGCCCAGCGGGTCACCCGGGCGCGGCAATTGCGCGAGGCGGCGCAGTACTCCGAGGTGCTGCTGCAGATCTCGCGCCTGACCGAGACGGCGCTGGAGGTCGAGGAGGTGGCCGCCGAGGTCATCCGCACCATCGCCAACGTGGCCGACGTGGACTGGATCGGGCTGGCCGTGGTGCGCGGCAACTCGGTGGGGTTGCGCAAGGTCTGGGACAGCCCCATGTCCATCCCCACCGCCGACATGCACAAGGAGATCAGCCCGGTGTGGGAGGCCATCGAGGCCGGCAACCCGGTCTACATCGACGACTACCCCGGCCACCCCCGGGCGATGGCGGCCTTGCTCGAGGTGGGCGTGCAGACGGTGGCGATCATCCCCCTGACGCTCGGCGAGCGGGGCATGGCGATCTTCGCGGCCAAGTTCGGCCCCGACCGCCCCTGGACCCAGAAGGACCGCAGCCTCTTCGAGGCCGCCGCCCGCAGCGTGCGCACCGCGCAGGAGCACCGCGACTACCTGCGCGCGGTGGAGGCCGCCGCCTTCACCGACGCCCTCACCGGGCTGGGCAACCGCCGGGCCTTCGACCGCGACCTCGACGCCGCGCTCAACAGCGCCCGCCGCCACGGCTACCCGGTGAGCCTGCTGATGCTCGACCTCGACGGGCTCAAGCAGGTCAACGACACCCAGGGCCACGAGCGGGGCGACGCGCTGCTGCGGGGCTTCGCGCGCGCCCTGCACTCGACCCTGCGCCGCGAGGACCGCATCTACCGCCTCGGCGGCGACGAGTACGCGGCGATCCTCGAGCACACCCCCTCGGGCCAGAGCACCCTTGCCGCCATCCGGGCGCGCGTGGACCAGGCCATCGCGGTGCTGCGGTCCGGCGGCTTCCCCGACGCCGACGTGAGCGCCGGCCTCGCGGCCTACCCCGCCGACACCGCCGACCCGCAGGAGCTCGTGCGCTTAGCCGACGAGCGCATGTACGAGGAGAAGGCCCTCCACCGCGCCCGCCGCGCCCGCCCCGACGGGGGCGGGCGCGGGTAGCCCACGGCTGCGCCCCGCAACGGGGCCGGACAGGGCACACGGCGTATAACGTAGGGCGTACAGCCCTGCTCCCGGCGACATCCGACAGGTATGTACTTATTTTCACGATACTTCCTGCTCGTGAGTGATTTCCCTGCTTTTGCGTGTTAGACTTTTGCGGTGCATCCCCTGAGTAAAGTGCTCGAGGACGCCGGTCTGGACGCCCTGATGGTCACCCAGCCGGAGAACGTCCGCTACCTCTCCGGCTTTACCAGCCCCAAAGACGGCTGGGTCGTCGTCCACCGCGAGGGCATGGTGCTCGTCACCGACCCGCGCTACACCGTGCAGGCCGAGCAGGAGTCGCGCATCCCGCACCGCATCGTGCCGCGGGAGAAGGCCGCCGAGGTCACGGCCGAACTGCTCAAGGGCCGGGTGGGCTTCGAGGCCAACCACCTCGCCTTCGGGCGGCTCGAGGCCCTGCGCGAGCAGGTCCCCGCGGAGTGGGTGCCCACCCACGACCTCGTGGAGAAGCTTCGCCTGGTCAAGAGCCCCGAGGAGATCCGGCACATCCGGGCCGCCGCCAAGCTCGCCGACGAGGGCTTTGGGCACATCCTGCCCTTCCTGCGGCCGGGCTCGAGCGAGCTCGACATCGCGCTGGAGCTGGAGTTCTACCTGCGCAAGCGCGGCTCGGAGGGCATCGCCTTCGAGATCATCGTGGCCTCGGGCGAGCGCAGCGCCATGCCCCACGGGGCCGCGAGCGCCAAGAAGCTGCTGCCGGGCGAGCTGGTCACCCTCGACTTCGGCGCGGTGGTGGAGGGCTACCGCTCGGACATGACCCGCACCGTGGCCCTCGGGGAGGTCTCGCGGGAGCTGCGGGCCATCTACGACGCGGTGCTCGAAGCCCAGCAGCGCGCGCTCGAGGCCGTGCGCCCCGGCAAGCTGGGCAAGGAGGTTGACGGTGTGGCCCGGCAGGTGCTGGCCGGGCGGGGCTACGGCGAGTACTTCGCCCACGGCCTGGGGCACGGGGTGGGGCTGGCGATCCACGAGGGCCCCAGCCTCGGCCGCCTCTCCGAGCACGTGCTCGAGCCGGGCATGGTGGTGACGGTCGAGCCCGGGGTGTACGTGCCGGGGGTCGGCGGCTGCCGCATCGAGGACCTGGTGCTGGTCACGCCGACGGGCCATGAGGTGCTCTCGCACAGCCCCAAGGCGTTCACGAGCCTATGAAGCGCGGCTGGCTGGTCGGCCTCGCGGTGTGCCTGAGCCTGGCGCTGGCCCAGGGCTACCGCGTGCAGAAGGGCGACACCCTCTACTCCATCGCCCGCCGCTACGGCACCACGGTCGAGGCCCTCAAGGCCCTCAACGGCCTGAGCGGCGACGTGATCAGGGTGGGGCAGGTGCTCCAGGTCTCGGGAACCCCCGCCGCCCGCCCGGCCGCCGCGAACCGCGACTGGCGCTTCTACCAGCAGGGCCGCGCGGCCTGGTACGGCCCCGGCTTCCAGGGCCGGCGCACCGCCAGCGGCGAGCGCTTCGACACCTACGGCTTCACCGCCGCCCACCGCACGCTGCCCTTCGGCACGCAGGTGCGGGTGACCAACCTGCGCAACGGGCGCAGCGTGATCGTGCGCATCAACGACCGCGGGCCCTACACCCGCGGCTACGTCATCGACCTCTCCTACGCCGCGGCCCGGGCCATCGGGATGTCGGGGAGCGCCACGGTACGCATCGAAGTCTTGCGATGATCCGCTACGGCCTCCACCTTTCGATCGCGGGCAAGGAGGGCCGGGCGGGGGCGGTGCGGGAGGCCGAGCTCCTGGGGCTGCGCGCCTTCCAGATCTACGCCAAGAGCCCCCGCACCTGGAAGACCCGCCCCCTCTCCCCCGGCGAGACCGAAGACTTCCGCGCCCGGCGGGAAAACCTAGGGGCCATCCCGGCCGTCATCCACGCCTCGCCCCTGGTGGACCTGGGGGCCAGGGGCGACGTGTGGGAGAAGAGCGTGTTCAGCCTGGCCGACGACCTGATGAAGGCGCAGGCCCTGGGGGTGGGCTACGTGGTGGTGCACCCGGGCTCGAGCGACCCCGAGCGCGCCCGCGAAGGCGCGCTCAAGGCCCGCGAGCTGGCGGCCCTGGGCAGCAACGGCCCCAAGCTGCTGCTGGAGAACACCGCCGGGGGCAAGGAGCACCTGGGCTGCGACCTGCGCGACTTGGCCCGCCTGGTCGAGGGCACCCCCTTGCAGGTGTGCTTCGACACCTGCCACGCCTTCGCCGCCGGCTACCGCCTCCACGAGGACCCCCGCGGCGTCCTGGACGCTCTGGACGAGGTGATCGGCCTGGGGCGCGTGCCGTTGATCCACCTCAACGACTCCCGCCACGACTTCGCCAGCCAGAAGGACCAGCACGCCAACCTGCTCGAGGGCCACATCGGCCCCGCCCTGGCCGACTTCCTCACCGACGCGCGCCTCTCGGGCAAGGTGGTGATCCTCGAGACGCCGAGGAGCGTGCAGGAGGACGCGCACAACCTGCGGGTGTTGCGGGAGTGGCTGGGGGAGTGAGGGCGGGGGGTTATGCGTCTTGCGGCGTACGCCGGTCCTACGTCGTACGTCCTACGCCGTACGCAAGACGCAATACGAACGACGCGAGACGCCTTGGCCCTCGATGCCGGCGGGGAGGGGTAAACCAAGAGCTACAGGCGACGAGCCTTCCTTCACCCTAGCGTGAGCTTGAAAAACTCGCTCTGCACCCAGCGGATGAGCTGGCCCACCGGGGCGCGCAGGACGGTGAGGAAGAGCAAAAGCATGACGACGGCGTAGTTGGGGTTGGCCTCGAGGCGCCAGATGAAGGGGTGCCAGCGCAACGGGAGCACGCTCTGCACGATCTTGGAGCCGTCGAGCGGGGGGACGGGCAGGAGGTTGAAGACCGCCAGGGTGATGTTGATGGCGGCGGCGTAGAGCAGGGCGTCGGTGAGGGTGCGGTAGGCGGCGGCGAGGCCCAGCGAGTCGAGGCCGCGCAGCATCAGCACGCACAGCAGGGCGATGCCCAGGTTGACCACGATCCCCGCGACGGAGACGACGAACAGGCCCACGCGGTAATTGCGGAAGTTGCGCGGGTCGATGGGCACGGGCCTGGCCCAGCCGAAGCCCGCGAACAGGAGCAGCAGGGTCCCCCAGGGGTCGAGGTGCTTGAGGGGGTTGAGGGTGATGCGGCCCATCAGGCGGGCGGTGGGGTCGCCCGACCACAGGGCGCTCACCGCGTGCCCCAGCTCGTGCAGAACGAGCGAGAACAGCAGGATGCCCGCCACCAGCAAGAAGGTGAGCGGCTCGTCGCGCAGCAGTTCGATCAGCATGGCTAAAGGCCGATCAGGCGGAAGAGGCTGTCGAGGAAGGTGCCCAGCACCCCCCGCACCGCCGAGGTGATCCCGGTGTAGCTGAGGATCAGGAAGATGATGAAGAAGCCGATGGGGCCGTAGCTGGAGAGCTGGTCCATGAAGCGGCGGGCCTCGGTGCCGCCCAGGGCGTAGACCACCTTGGCCCCGTCGAGGGGGGGTACGGGGAAGAGATAGATCGCGGCGTGAACGAGCATCAGGCCGGAGGCCACCTCGAGGCCCCCCGCGATGCTCGCCATGCTGCTCCCGGCCAGGAGGAGCAGGCGGGCCAGCAGCCCGAACAGAAGTGCGGCGACGAAGAAGCCCAGCGGCCCCATCAGCGCGACCTGGGCGTCCCTGCGGCCGTAGAGGCGGTAGGGCACCGGGCGGGGGAAGCCGAAGCCGATGAGGGCCAGGAAGACCAGGCCGATGAGGTCGAGGTGGACGCGGGGTTCGACGCTGAGGAAGCCGAAGCGCCGGGGCCCTCCGTCCTTGTAGCGGTCGGCCAGCCAGGCCTGGAAGAGGTTGTGCATGACCAGGCCGAAGGCGGCGGCGGCGAAGGCCACCAAATACGCGAGGGGGTCGGTAGCGAGGAGCGAGAAGAAGAACATCGCTCACCAGTTTACGGGTAAACACCGGGCCGATTGCATCTTCACACCGACTTCACGGCCGGCCCTGCTCGAGCAGCCAAAGCCTCGCCCGCAGCACCGCGGCGACGGTGAGGGAGTCGGTGATCTCGCCCGCGAGCACCCGGCGGTAGACCTCCTCGAGCGGCACCTTCTGCACCCGGAGGTCTTCGGTGTCCTCGGGGCTGGCCTCGCCCTGGTGCAGGCCCCGCGCCAGGTAGATCAGGCCCACCTCGTCGGTGACGGAGTTGGAGAGGTGCAGCGTCAGCAGCAGCTCCCAGCGGTCGGCGCGCAGGCCGGTCTCCTCGAGCAGCTCGCGCTTGGCGGCCTCGAGGGGCTCCTCCTCGAGGGGCCCGCCGCCCTCGGGGATCTCCCAGGAGTAGCGCTGCAGGGTGTAGCGGTACTGGCCCACCAGGTAGGTGTTGCCTTCGTCGTCGAGCGGCAGCACCCCGATGGCCCGGTTCTTGAAGTGCACCACCCCGTAGACGCCGGGGTTCCCGCTGGGGTTGATGACGCGGCGGTGGGTCACCGCGATCCAGCGGTTCTCGTAGACCAGCTCGGAGGAGAGGGTCTGCCAGGGGGAGGGTTCAGGGTCGGGTAGGGGCATACTCGAGGGCTAAAGGAGAGCCGGTGGCCTGTAGCTCGCGGTTAAAGGCTTCCCCACAGGCCCCTGCTTTTCGCCGGCGGGTGGCTGGCCGCCTTGCTCAGTCGTTCATGCGGGTGGTGACGAAGTTGGTGAAGATGGCCCCCCGGCGGTAGAAGGCGTTGTCCATGACCCTGAGGTGGAAGGGCACGGTGGTCTTGACGCCGGGGCCTTCGATCACGGTCTCGCCCAGGGCCCGCTTCATGCGGTCGATGGCCTCCTCGCGGGTGGGGGCGTGGACGATGAGCTTGGCGACGAGCGAGTCGTAGTGGGGCGGGATGCTGTAGCCGGCGTAGAGGTGGGAGTCCACGCGCACGCCGGGGCCGCCGGGGAAGTGCAGCGTCTCGACCTTGCCGATGCTGGGGCGGAAGTCCTTCTCGTAGTCCTCGGCGTTGATGCGGCACTCGATGGCGTGGCCGTTGAGCTCGACGTCCTCCTGCTGGAGGTCGAGGGGTTCGCCCGCGGCGATGCGGATCTGCATCTTCACGAAGTCCAGGCCCGAGATCATCTCCGAGACGCAGTGCTCGACCTGGATGCGGGTGTTCATCTCCATGAAGTAGAAGTTGCCCTCGGGATCGACGATGAACTCCAAGGTCCCCGCCCCCTGGTAGTTGACGTACTTCGCCAGGCGCACGCCGGCGGCCAGGATCTCCTGGCGCAGCTCCTCGGGCAGGCGGCTGGGGGCTTCTTCGATGAGCTTCTGGTTGCGCCGCTGGATCGAGCAGTCGCGCTCGCCGATGTGGATGACGTGGCCCTTGCCGTCGCCCATCACCTGCACCTCGACGTGGCGGAAGAGCTCGACGAACTTCTCGAGGATGAGCGCGGGGTCGCCGAAGTAGTTCTGGGCCTCCTGCTGGGCCTGCACGAAGGCGGTCCTCATCTCGTCGGAGGAGCGCACGACCTTCTGGCCGCGCCCGCCGCCGCCCGCGCTGGCCTTCAGGAGCACCGGGTAGCCGATCTTCTCGGCCGCCGCGACGGCCTCCTCGACGCTCTCGAGGACGCCCGTCCCCGGCACGGTGGGCACGTTGGACTTCGCCGCGATCTCGCGCCCGCCGGCCTTCGAGCCCAGGCTGTACATGTTCTCTGGGGTGGGCCCGATGAAGACGATGCCGTACTCACGGCACATCTCGGCGAACTGGGGGTTTTCGGCCAGGAAGCCGTAACCCGGGTGGATGGCGTCGGCGCCGCTGATGATGGCGGCCGACAGCAGGTTGGGGATGTTCAGGTAGCTCTGCGCCGAGGGCGGGGCGCCGATGCAGATGGCCTCGTCGGCGAGCAGGACGGGCAGGGACTGGCTGTCGGCTTCGGAGTGCGCGACCACCACCTTGATGCCCATCTCCCGTGCCGCCCGCAGCACCCGCAGGGCGATCTCCCCTCGGTTGGCGATGAGGATTTTGTTGAACACGACTTCCTCCGTCGAAGGTCAGGCCGCGAGCCTCGAGCGCGAGAGGCTGGGCTCGAGGTCGGGCGTCAGACCCGGTGCGTTCATGCAGGCTCGATGATGAAGAGGACCTGGCCGTACTCGACCGGCTCGCCGTTGTTGACCAGGACCTTGCGCACCACCCCGGCGACTTCCGACTCGATCTCGTTCATCAGCTTCATGGCCTCGATGATGCACAGCACCTGGCCCTTCTTGACCGTGTCCCCCTCCTTGACGAAGGGCTCGGCGTCGGGCGAGGGGGCCCGGTAGAAGGTGCCCACGATGGGGGCCTTGACCTCCACGCCCCTGACGGCGGGCTCTTCGGCCTTAGGGGCCGGCGCGGGGGCCGGGGCGGGATCGGC
>NZ_QXDL01000149.1:0-10216 GCF_003574345.1 Calidithermus terrae | reverse complement strand
CTCCATCACCAGCGCGGCGCCGGGGCCGTCGAGCTGCACCGCGATCTCCTGCTGGGGCGCGATGCCCAGCTCCGAGCGCAGGTTGCGCGTGGCGGTGATGGCCTGGTTCTCGGCCAGGCGTTCGCGCTCGGCCTCGACCACCTCGGGCTTGGCCCGCTCCACGAAGCCGGGGTTGGCGAGCTTGGCCTGGGCCTGGGCCACCAGGCGCTCGAGCTCGGCCAGGCGCTTCTTCTGGCGCTCGAGGAAGCTCTCGAGGTCGCCCTCGGGCTGCAGGTAGACGGTGGTGGTGGGGGTGGCCTGGGCGATGGCCTTGGCGGGGGCGCCCAGCGTGGCGTCGGCCTTGCCCAGGGAGCGGAAGAGGGCCAGGTTCTCCATCACCAGCGCGGCGCCGGGGCCGTCGAGCTGCACCGCGATCTCCTGCTGGGGCGCGATGCCCAGCTCCGAGCGCAGGTTGCGCGTGGCGGTGATGGTCTCCTGCAACGCCTCGAAGGCGCGCTCGGCCCCCAAGTCGCGCTCGCCCGCGGCGGGCCAGTCCTGCAGGGCGAGCTGTTTGGGGTCGCCGGTGAGGGCTTCGTAGAGCTCGGAGGTGATGAAGGGCATGATGGGGTGCAGCAGCTTGAGCAGGGCGGCGAGGGTCTCCTCGAGCGTGCGCAGCGTCGCCCGGTTGCCCTCGCGCAGCGCGGGCTTGGCGGCCTCGAGGTACCAGTCGCAGAACTCGCTCCACACCAGGTCGTAGATCAGGCGGGCCGCGCGGCCCAGGTCGTAGGCCTCGTAGGCCTCGGTGATCTCCGCGATGCCCCGGCTCAGCCTCGAGGTCATCCAGCGGTCGGCGAGGGTCAGGTCTTCGCGTCCTGCCTGTGGCGTCTGGCGTAGCGCGTCCTTGTTCATCAGGACGAAGCGGGTCGCGTTGTAGAGCTTGTTGGCGAAGTTGCGCCCCTGCTCGTAGCGCCGCTCGTCGTGGCGGATGTCCTGCCCGCCGGTGGCGAGGTAGTCCCAGGCGAAGCGGCAGGCGTCGGCGCCGTACTTGTCGATGAGCTCGAGGGGGTCGATGCCGTTGCCCTTGCTCTTCGACATCTTCTGGCCCTTGGCGTCGAGGTAGAGGCCGTGCAGCACGATGGTGTGGAAGGGGGCCCGGCCGGTGAACTGGTAGCCCGACATCTGCATGCGCGCCACCCAGAAGAAGATGATGTCGTAGCCCGTCACCAGCACGTCGGTGGGGTAGTGCTTCTCGAGGTCTCCGGTCCGGTCGGGCCAGCCCAGGGTGCTGAAGGGCCACAGGGCCGAGGAGAACCAGGTGTCGAACACGTCCTCGTCGCGGCGCAGCTTGAGGTGGGCTAAAGCAGGGTCCTTGTCGCAGTCGAGGTCGGGGTTGGAGGGGTCGGGCACGTAGATGTTGCCCTCCTCGTCGTACCAGGCGGGGATCTGGTGGCCCCACCACAACTGCCGCCCCACCGCCCAGTCGCGGATGTTCTCCAGCCAGTCGCGGTTGACCTTCTCCCAGCGCTCGGGCACGAAGCGCATCTCGCCCTTGTCGAGGCCGGCCAGCACCTTCTCGGCCACCGGCTTCATCCGCACGAACCACTGCGTCAGCAGCATCGGCTCGATGGGCTCCTTGGTGCGCTCGGAGAGGGGGAGCTGCACGGTGTGGGTCTCCACGCCCTTGAGGTAGCCCTCGGCCTCCAGGCGCTCGGCCACCTTGGGCCGCGCCGCGAAGCGGTCGAGGCCGCGGAACTCCTCGGGCACCAGCTCGCCCGCCAGCCTCGCGTTCAGGTCGATGACGCTGGGCATCTCCAGGCCGTGCCGCTCGCCGATCTCGAAGTCGGCGGGGTCGTGGGCCGGGGTGATCTTGAGCGCGCCGGTGCCGAACCCGCGCTCCACCGCCTCGTCGGCGATGACCGGGATGAAGCGGTCGGTGAGGGGGATGCGCACGCGCCTGCCGATGAGGCCCCGGTAGCGCTCGTCCTCGGGGTGCACGGCCACCGCCACGTCGGCGAAGATGGTCTCGGGGCGCTGGGTGGCGATCCGGATGCCCCCCTCGCCGTCCTCGAAGGGGTACTCGAGCACGTAGAGCCGGCTAGGGCGCTCCTCGCGGTCCACCTCGAGGTCCGAGAGCACCGTCTGGGCCACCGGGTCCCAGTTCACGATGCGCTTGCCGCGGTAGGCCAGGCCCTGGTGGTAGTACTCCACGAAGCTGCGCCGCACCGCGCGGGAGAGGCCTTCGTCCATGGTGAAGCGCTCGCGGCCCCAGTCGCAACTCGCCCCGATGCGGCGCAGCTGGTAGAGGATGGTGCCGCCGTTCTTCTCCTTGAAGTCCCACACCCGCTCCAGGAACTTCTCCCGCCCCAGGTCGTGGCGGCTCTTGCCCTCCTTGGCGAGCTCGCGCTCGACGAGCACCTGCGTGGTGATGCCCGCGTGGTCGGTGCCGGGGAGGTAGAGCGCCTCGTAGCCCTGCATGCGCTTGAAGCGGACGAGGGTGTCGATGATGGTGTTGTCCAGGGCGTGCCCCAGGTGCAGGTTGCCGGTCACGTTGGGCGGGGGGATCACGATGGTGAAGGGCCCTTTGCCCTTGCCCGCGTTGACCTCGGGCCCCAGCGGGTTCTTAGCCCACTCCTCGGCCCAGCGGGGCTCCACGGCCTGGGGGTCGTACGCCTTGGGCAGTTCCTTGGTGGCTTGGCTCATAGCTTCTCCTTGAGTCGGGGCAGCAGCTCGCCGAGTTCTTCGGCGAGCTCGAGGTCTTCGATGGGCATGAAGCGGTGGCGGTAGACCCTGCCGCTGTCCTCCTCGCCGTTGAGGACGCGGTGGTCCCAGGCGTCGGGGGCGTGGGGCGGGGCCTCGAGCCAGAAAAAGTGCTGGCGTTCCACGCGCCGGGCGCGGGCGTGCTCGAGGGCGGGCCGGTACTCGCGCGTCCCCAGGTAGACCGGGCCCTGCAGCCTTAGGCCCGACTCCTCCCACGCCTCCCGCACGGCGGCCTCGGCGGGGTCCTCGTCGGGCTCGACGCCCCCCGCGACCACCTGCCAGCCGGGCTCTAAGCCGGGGTCGTCGTGCCCGAAGACCAGCAGCTCGCGCCTCCCCCGGGTGACGTAGCACACCACGCGCTCGCGCACCAGCCGGGCGCGGAGCTCGGGCAGGAAGAGGTCTAAGTCCCAGGGCAGGGCGAGGCCCTCGAGCGGCACGAAGCGGTGGTGGTACGTGAAGCCTTGGTCCAGCTCCCCGTGGCTCACCACGTGCGACCAGGCGTCGGGGGTGGCGGCGGGGGCGGCCAGCCAGGCGTAGTGGAAGAGGCCGTCGTACGCCTGACCGCGGAACACGTGGGGACGGCGTGCCGAGCCCAGCAGGACCGGGTGGCGCAGCTCGAGGCCCGTCTCCTCCCGCGCCTCGCGCACCGCCGCGGCCAGGGGGTCCTCGCCGGGCTCGAGGGTGCCCCGGGGCACCTGGGGCATCGGGACGTCGGGCTCTGCCTCGAGGTGGTCGAACACCAGGATCTCGAGGCCTCGAGTTATGTACACCACCACTTTCTCCGCCATCCCACGCCTCCTTTCCCCAAAACAAAAACGCCCGCGCAGGCCCTGCTGCACGGACGAGGAAAACCCCGTGGTACCACCGCGCTTCCGATGAAGGTCGCGGGCTTAGGGTCGAGGGTCAAGGGCCTTTTTACGTTCGGCTCTAGACGCTAGACTCTGGGCTCCCGACGCTCCAAAGGCACTCGGACGTGCTGTGACGGGCACTCCCGGCAGGCTCTACTGGGCTCTGAGCCGTTCTTCCTGCGGGCTCGCGGGCGACGTTCGGTTTCCTCATCTCCAGACCGCCTTCCAGCCTGTGAGCGGTCCTCTCTGGGGAGCGGGGGGAAACCTACTCCTCCCGGTCGGCGCCTGGCTCGAGTATACACAAGAGCGCTTGGGGGGGTGTCGAGGGTCGATAGCCGGTAGCCGGGCGCAGAACGCGGGTCGTACGTCCTACGGCGTACGCCGTACGCACGACGCAAAACGCAAGACGCCAAACGCAAGACGCGTGTCCTACGTCGTACGCCGTACGTCTCGGTACGTCTCGGCCCTCGACCCTAGACGGACCACGCGCTACGCGCCTCGCGGTGGATGGCCTTCACAGCACCCTCAGCGCCTCGAGCGCCACCCCCTCCAGGCTGCGGGTGGGGGGCTCGAGGGTTCCCCCTGCCTCGCGGCGGGTTTCCTCGCGGACCCAGGCGTCGGTGCTGGGGTGGTGGGCGATCAGCCTGCGGGCTTCGGCGGCTAGGGGGGGCTCGAGGTCGGGGGTCATCCCGGCCAGGGCGCGCAGGGCCAGGGGGGCGGCTTCCAGGCGGAGGGCCTGCTCGAGGGCCAGGCGGTAGTGGGCGCGGCTCTCGGCACTCTCGCCCAGGGCGGAGTAGGTGCGGGCGAGGTGGTTGTAGGCCAGGGCTTCGCCCCAGGGGTGGTGGCCGAGCTGGAAGCGCTCGAGGGCCTGCCGCTGCAGGCGCAGGGCCTGCTCGGCCTTGCCGTCGCGCACCGCCAGGCGGCCCAGGCCCAGCAGCGCCCGGCCGATGCTCACCGGGTCGCCGGTCTGGTAGGCGGCCTCGAGGCTGGCCTGAAGCCGCTCGCGGCACTCCTCGTTCTCGCGCTCGATGCCCGCCACGGCGCCGAGCCAGAGCTGGGCGGCGGCCTCGCTGAAGCGGTCGCCGAGCTGCTGGCTGAGGGAGAGGGCCTGGCGCAGCAGTTCGCGGGCCACGCCGTACTGGCCCTGGGCGGTCCAGGCCTGGCCCAGCCCGGTGAGGGCTAAGCTGGTGCCGCGCAGGTCGCCGAGGGCGCGGTAGTGCTCGAGCGCCTCCTGGAAACGCTGGCGGGCGGCCTCCTGCTGCCCGAAGCTCAGGGCGACGAGCCCCAGGTTGTACAGGCAGTTGGCAGCGCCCCAGCGGTGGCCCGCCTCCCGCCGCAGGGCCAGGCTCTGCCCGAACAGCTCCTGCGCGGCGCGGGCGTGGCCTTCGCTGAGCTCGACGAGCCCCAGGTTGTTCAGGCAGAAGGCCCGCTCCTGGGGGGCTTCTGCCAGGGATAGGGCGCGCTCGAGGCCCTGCCGGGCCTCGCCCAGGGCGCTCAGGCGGTAGAGCAGGCGCCCTTTGCGGGCGAGCACCCGGGCCTGGAGCCCCGGCGCGGGCAGGCCCTGCGCCTCGGCGAACCACTCGACGCCCTCGCGGAAGCTCCCGCGCAGCTCGTGCAGCAGGAAGACCCCGTCGCTCATCGGCTCGAGGAGGGCCGGTTCGTGGGCCACGGCCCACCGCCACGCGGCGTGCAGGTTGTCGCCCGCCGCGCTCAGGCGGCGCAGGGCCGCGTGCTGGTCGCCGCCCGTCAGCGAGCCGGCTTCCCGGTGCAGCAGGGCCGCGAAGTGCCGGGCGTGGGCGGCCCGGGTTCCGGCGGGCACGCGGGGGCTGAGGTGCTGGCGCACGACCTCGAGGATGCGGAAGCCCGCCTCCTGACGCTGCAGCAGCGCGCGGTCGGTGAGGGCGGCCAGCAGGGCGGGGGAGGCCTGGGCCACCTGCTGGGCGGTCTCGAGGTCGAAGCCGCCGCGGAACACCGCCAGCCGCTCCAGCGCGGCCCGCTCCTCGGGCCGCAGGGCCTCGAGGGTGGAGTCGAGCACGGCCTTCAGGCTGGCGTGCCGCCCCCCGGGCGAGCCCGGGGAGCCGTCGAGCAGGTCGAGGTCGTGCTCGAGGTGCGCGGCGATGGCCTCGCAGCCCATCAGCCGCACCCAGGTCGCGGCGAGCTCGAGGGCCAGCGGCATCCCCGAGAGCTGGCGGCAGATCCGCCCGATGGCCTGCCACTCGGCGGGCGCCGGGGCGAAGCCGGGCTTCGCCCGCTCGGCCATGGCGCGGAAGAGCTCGGCGGCGGGGCTGCCGCGCACGGCCCAGCTCTCCGCGGCCACCGCCAGCCCGTGCACCTCGTAGACCCACTCGCCGTGCAGCCGCAGGCGCTCGCGCGAGGTGAGGAGCAGCTTTGACGGCGTCTCGCGCAGCAAGACCTCGAGCTCACCTGGCTCCTCCAGCGCTTCGGCCTCGTCGAGCACCAGCCAAGGGCCGCCCTCGCGCACGCGGTGCAGCAGCGCCTGCAGGGCGTTGCCCCGGCCCAGCAGGGGCAGCCCCAGCGCCTCGGCCAGGCTCGAGACCAGCTTGCCCCCGCCCAGGCTCACCCAGTGCAGGGCCTGCCCCTGCTCCCGAAGGCGCTCGGCCACCGCCAGCGCCAGCCGGGTCTTGCCGATGCCGCCGGGCCCGACGAGGTTGAGCAAGCGGCAGTCGGGCCGCTGAAGGAGCAGCAGCACGTCCTCGATCTCCTGCCGCCGCCCGACCAGCGGGGTCGGGGGAGCGGGCAGGCGCGGGGCGGACAGGCTCGAGCGCGCCGGCCCCAGCAGGGCCCTGGCCTCGGCGGAGGGCTCGAGGCCCAGCTCCTCCCGCAGCACCTTCTCCAGGCTCTGGTACAGCCGCAGCGCCCCGGCGTGGTCGCCCTGGCGCTCGAGCAGCCGCATGGCCTGGAGGTAGGGCCCCTCGGCCAGGGGGTCGGCGGCGATGGCCTGGCGGCAGTACGCCAGCGCCTCCCCGGCCCGTCCGGCCTCGGCCCGCCGGGCGGCGAGGGCGGCGAGGGCCTCGAGGTAGCGCTGCTGGAGCCGCTCGCGGGCTTGGGCCTGCCACTCCTCGAACCCGACGGCCCCCTTGAGCTGCAACCCCTGCAGGAAGGGGCCCCGGTACAGCCCCACGGCGCGCTCGAGCTCGCCCGCCTCCAGCGCCGCCTCGAAGGCCCACAAGTCCGCCCACAGGTGCTCGCGGGAGAGCGCGAGGGTCTGGGGGTCGAGCTTCCGCAGCGCCTCGCCCAGGGTCTGGCCGAGCCTCGAGACCTCCTGCCGCAGCGAGGCGCGGGCCTGCTCCTCGGGGTGGTCGGGCCACAGCAGCCCGGCCAGCTCGGCCCGCGCGCTCCCGCCCGGCTGCGCGGCGACGTAGGCCAGCAGCGCCAGCGACTTCCGGGTCGCCAGGTAGACGCGCTCGCCGCCCCGCTCGAGTCCCGCCGGCCCCAGCAGGTAGAGGCTGGGCCTGCCCTGCCCTGGGGCTTCGGCCCGCTCGGCCAACGGGGGCACCGGTTGGGGGGCGATCATGGGGAGACTATGCACCCCCCGGGTGCTCACCCGCCAGGCCAAAAACTGCTCATACCCGATTCGGTCGGTTCGTCACCGCTCGGTGATGAACCGACCCGGCCGGAGGGAGTGCTCTAGGGTCCCAAAAGATAGCCTCCAGGGTTCTGGGCTGGACGATTACCTTTTTGAACCCGGTATCACGGCGGTCGTGCGCTGCCCGGCCCCCCGGGGCTGCTCAACCGGCGCAGCAGCGTGCGGGCGTCGGCCGCGCCCCAGCGCTCGACGATCCGGCCGTGCCGCAGCCGCAGCAGCTCGAGGCTCTCCAGCCGCACCTCCTCCCCGGTGGGGGCCACCCCCAGGAAGTCGCCGCGGTGGGTGCCGCGCCACCGGCTCCGCACGGCCACGCACTCCCCTTCGGCCACGCAGTCCTCGACGGTCACCTCGAGGTCGGGAAAGCCCGCATGGAGCAGCGCGTACAGCCGCTTAGCCCCCTCACGCCCCGCCGGCAGCCCCAGGACCTCCGCGACGTGGTCGAGGCAGTCGGGCGCCAACAACTCGTCCACGGCGCCCAGGTCCCCCCGGTTGATCACCGCGTCCATGAACCGCCGGACGATGCTCTTGTTAACCTCCGACACGCTCCGACCTCCCTGAGGGGAGTGTGCCCGTGGGGGTGTGAAAAGAGCGTCAAAGGGGTGGGAGGCGCGTAGCCCGGGGCTGGTCGAGGGTCTAGGGTCGAGGGCCAAAGCATTTCGCGTTTTGCGTCTTGCGTACGACCTAGGGTAGGACGTACGACCCGCATCCGACGTACGACCCGCATCCGACGTACGACCCGCTATCGGCTATGGGCTACCGGCGTTCGGCCATCAACCACCGGCCCTCCCCACCGCAAACCCCGTGAGGCAAACCGCTTTGCACCCCGACAGATACGGCCAATGTGACCTTTCCCGCCTTCGGATATCGCGCTGCTCACTATCCTTAGAAGGATGAGTGGCGTGAACGAAGCCTCGGTGCTCGAGGCGCTCAAGACGGTCAACGATCCCGAGCTGCACAAGGACCTCGTGAGCCTCGGGATGGTGGAAAAAGTCACGGTCGAGGGGGAGAAGGTGGGGGTGAAGATCAACCTCACCACCCCGGCCTGCCCGCTCAAGGGCCAGATCGAAGCCGACGTGCGGGCCGCCCTAGCCCGCATCGGCGTGAAGGAGCTCGAGGTGCACTTCGGCGCCACCGTGCGCGCCCCGCAGAACCTGCCGCTGCCGGGCATCAAGCACGTCGTGGCGGTGGCCTCGGGCAAGGGCGGGGTGGGCAAGAGCACCGTGGCGGCCAACCTGGCCGTGGCGCTGGCCCAGGAGGGCGCTTCGGTGGGCCTGCTCGACGCCGACATCTACGGCCCCTCCCAGGCCCAGATGTTCGGCACCCAGGCCGAGAAGCTGCGGGCGGACGAGCAAAAGCGCATCGTGCCGCTCGAGCGCTACGGCATCAAGCTCGTCACCATCGCCAACATCGTGCCCGCCGGGCAGGCCATGGTGTGGCGCGGCCCCATCCTGCACGGCACCCTCAAGCAGTTCCTGCACGAGGTGGCCTGGGGCGACCTCGACTACCTCATCGTGGACATGCCCCCCGGCACCGGCGACGTGCAGCTCTCGCTGGCCCAGCTCACCAAGGTCTCGGGCGGCGTGATCGTGACCACCCCCCAGGACGTGGCCCGCATCGACGCCGAGCGCGCGGTGGACATGTTCAAGCGGGTGCAGGTGCCGCTGCTGGGCATCGTGGAGAACATGTCTTACTTCGAGCAAGGCGGCCAGCGCGTGCACATCTTCGGCCAGGGCGGCGGGCGGCGGATGGCCGAGGCCTACAAGACCGCCTTCCTGGGCGAGATCCCCATCGCCGTCGCCGTGCGCGAGGCGGGCGACGCCGGGGTCCCGGTGGTGCTCTCCGCGCCCAACAGCCCCGAGGCCCAGGCCCTGCGCCAGACGGCCCGCGCCCTGGCCGCGCAGCTCTCGGTGCAGAGCTACATGCTCCTGCCGATGGCGTGACGGGCCTATGGGAGCGGCTTTAGGAGGGGAGGAGCGATGGTAGGGTTGGGGGATACCAAGCTGAGGATCCTCGAGCACCTGCGGCAGTCGCCGGCTACCGCGGCCGAACTCTCCGAGCTCATGGGCATCAGCAAGGTGGCCGTGCACCGCCACCTCGAGGACCTCAGCCGCGAAGGGCTCGTGAAGGGCCGGGAGGAGAAGTGCGCGGGCCGGGGCCGCCCCCGCCAGGTGTTCACCGCCGTTGACGAGCAAACCCCCTACGTCAAGCTCTGCAGCGACCTGCTCGAGCACATCAACGACCTCTTCGGGCGCGGCGCGGTGCTGCAGGTGCTCTCCCTGCGCAACGCCAAGCTGCTGGCCCAGGTCGGCCCGCTGCTGGAGGGCCTGCCGCTGGAGCAGAAGCTCTGCCGCCTCGCCGAGTACCTCACCGAGCAGGGCTACCAGGCGACGTGCTACCAGCAGGACGGACGCTGGTACTTAGAGCAGCACCGCTGCCCCAAGCTCGCCCTCTCCACCGAGCACTACGACCTCTGCCAGACCGAGCAGGAGTTCTACCAGCAACTGCTGGGCCTCCCCGTGGCGCGCGAGGAGCGCATCGCCGCGGGCGGGCGCTGCTGCCGTTACCGCATCGGCTGAGGCGCGGGGTGAGGGTTTCTCATCCCCCTGCCACGATTCCCCGCGGCATCTCGGCCACAATGAGCCGGAACATGAGAGCGCTCGTGCCGCTACTGCTGGCTCTTTCCGCCCTAGCCATGGCCCAGACCGACCGCCTCGAGGGGAGCACCTGGGAACTGCGCCGCATCGGCCTGCGGGAGGTGGGCGCGGGCGAGAAGCCCACCCTGCAACTGGCGGGGGGACGTTTCGGCGGCTTCGCCGGGTGCAACCGTTACGGCGGGAGCTACCGCCTCGAGGGCAGCCGTCTGGCCTTCGGCCCCGTGACCGGCACCAAGATGGCCTGCGCCCCGGAGCGGATGGAGCTCGAGCGCGCCTTCACCGAGTCGCTCGCGCGGGTGCAGCGCTACTACCTCGCCCCGGACGGCCAGACCCTGGTGCTGTGGGGCGGGGGGGCCAGCCTGCGCTTCGCC